>JBPCMC010000104.1:0-20045 GCA_051002645.1 Thermomicrobiales bacterium | reverse complement strand
ACCCCCCTCCTCTCCTCTGGGTCTGTGGGGGGGGGGGGGGGGGGGGTTGGGCCTGGTCTCCCACTCCCATGATACGATGAGGTCCGTATAACGTCTTCGATGCTCTTCCGCCGCGTAGCGCATCCGCGAGAGGTCGCCAGTGGATCGCACACCGCATCGTATCGTTTCGCTGCTGCCGAGCGCGACGGAGATCGTCTGCGCGCTCGGCCTCGAGGATGCGCTCGTCGGCGTCTCGCACGAGTGCGACTGGCCGCCTGCGGTCCGCGCCTTGCCGGCGCTCACCCACGCCGCCATCCCCGCCGATCTGCCGAGCGGGGAGACGGATCGTCTCGTGCGCGAGCGGCTGGCGCGTGGCGATGGGCTCTACACGCTCGATGCCGCCCTGATGCGCGCACTGCGGCCGACGCTGATCGTCACGCAGGCGCTCTGCGAGGTTTGTTCGATTGCCTTGCCGGAGGTGCTCCGCGTCGCCCGCGCGCTGCCGGAGGAGCCGACCGTCATCTCCCTGGAACCGCACTGCCTGGAAGATATCTGGGCGGACATTGGCCGCGTGGCGGACGCAGCCGAGGTGCCGGAGCGCGCCGCGCCAGTCGTCGCTGGGCTGGACGCGCGGCTTGCCTCCGTCTGTCGGGCGGTGGCGGGGCGGGCGCGGCCGCGTGTCGCGCTCCTCGAATGGCTCGACCCGCCCTTCGTCGCGGGCCACTGGGGGCCGGAGATGATCGCGCGTGCGGGCGGCACGGACACTCTCGGCATCGTCGGCGAGAAGAGCGCGCATATCCGCTGGGAGCGGTTGCGGGAGGCCGCGCCGGAGGTGATCGTCGTCGCGCCCTGCGGGTATGATGTCGCCCGCGCCCGCGCCGAACTCGCGCGGACGCCGCTCCCGCCGTGGTGGTCCGATCTACCTGCTGTACAGGCCGGGCAAGTCTTCGTGATGGATGGCAACGCCTACATCTCCCGACCCGGTCCGCGCATCGTCGACGGTATGGAGACGCTCGCCCGCTTACTGCATCCCGACGTCTTCACGGATGGCGCGGACGTTTGTCTGCGGCATACGGCGATGCAGTCGGTACCTGCCTAACCCCTCCTGCCCAGCGGGTAGCTGTTCCCACCGGGAAAGGGGGAGCCGGTATAGGCATGAACCTCAATAGCAAATACTGAGGCGCGGAGAAGCAGTTGGTACAGGCAAGAATCAAAATCAGGCGAATAGCGATTGTGTCTCTGCTGGCGGCATTTACGTTCGGTTGCGCCAGCGGCTCCTTGCCTGCTACTCCGACTCCGCCTGCGTCACCGCGCCCAGCATCCGTTGCATCAAGCACCCCGTACGTTGGCAGCGTTGTCGCGCCAAACTCTGCTTTTGACTCTACTCCTACTGCAACATCTTTGTCTGCCGCTGCGACGGCGGCATATCTCCGGCGGTGCCCAACAATCGTAAGCGACCCGCTGCCCGCGTCGCCGCCGTCGCTGCGTGGGGCGATGCGCTTCGCCTCCGATCCCGATCCGGCGAACAATGGAAGGCGTTATGACGGCATTATTGCCTTCGTCCTCTTGACGACCACACCCATAGATTCGGAGGTACTGACGATCATCAATCAGAGCGGATGGCCGATGGCCATAGACGTGGCTAACTTCACGTTCGCTGCCGACAATGGCACGTTGCGTCCATCGATCGTAGGGGGGGTATGGACAAACAATGGAGGCCGAGCGGAGATCGCGAATGGGGATGAGCTACAAGTAATGACGAGTGGCCTCTATCCCGCGCAAGGCGTCAGGGTTACATGGTCGATTGGTGGCACGTTGGGACAAGTCACAATGCCACTCTATCTTGCTGTCGCGTTCCCGCCTCCCACAGTCACCGCGCCAGTTATGAGCACAGCAACGCGGTCTCAATGCTGAGAGGCAGCGGGTCATCGAACGCCATTTAGAGCATCTCATAACGCAGGAAACACAGAAAACGGACGAAATATAAGGCATCCAATGGGGCGTGTCACAAATCTGTGTTTGAGACGATCTCCTGCGATCCCGCGCACCTTCCCCTGGACGACGGTGTTATGGCAGGCGATCAGTGGCGGACCATGCGAGCGATACGACATTTCTTTGAGCGAAAACGGTGCGGCGTGCTGGGCGAACGGTGCTAGTATACCGGGCGGGCAATCGTCGCGATGAATGCGCCGATAGGGGGCGCTTCATGACCGTATCGTGTCGGAAGGGGAGCAGTATGGACTCAGCACTCTTCAAGTCACTCGAATGGCGCAATATCGGGCCGCACCGGGGCGGCCGCGTCGTCGCCGTCGCGGGGCACCTGCATGAGCAGGGAACGTTCTACTTCGGCGGTTGCGCCGGGGGTGTCTGGAAGACGACCAATGGCGGGTCGCACTGGGAGAATATCTCGGACGGCTTCTTCAAGACATCCGCCGTCGGCGCGCTGACCGTCTCGGACGCCGACCCGAATGTCATCTACGCGGGCATGGGCGAGACGTCGATCCGCAGCAACATCTCGCACGGTGACGGCGTCTACAAGTCCACCGATGGCGGGCGGACGTGGCAGAACAAGGGCCTCGCCGCGACGCGCCATATCGGTGACATCGTTGTCCATCCCCATAACGCCGATCTCGTCTACGTCGCGGCGCTCGGCCATGCCTGGGGGCCGAACGAGGAGCGCGGCGTCTACCGCTCCAAAGATGGCGGCGAAACGTGGGACCTCGTGCTGCACAAGAGCGCGCGGGCCGGCTCGCACGACATCACGATGGACACGAGCAACCCGCGCATCCTCTACGCGGCGATCTGGCAGGGGCAGCGCTACCCGCACGCCGCGTCGAGCGGTGGCGAAGACTCCGGCCTCTGGCGCACGATGGACGGTGGCGACACCTGGACGGAGATCACGCGCAACACCGGTCTGCCGACCGGCGTGCTCGGCAAGATCGGCGTCGCCGCCTCGCCCGCGCAGGCCGGGCGCGTCTGGGCACTCGTCGAGGCGGAGGACGGCGCGCTCTTCCGCTCGGACGATTACGGGGAGACCTGGGAGCGCGTCTGCGACAACCCGGACCTCCGCCGCCGCCCGTGGTACTACATGCACATCTACGCCGACCCGCAGGACGCGAACACCGTCTGGGTGCTGACCTTGGGCTGCTGGAAGTCGATCGACGGCGGTAAGAGCTTCGAGGCGATCCCGACGCCGCACGGCGATAATCACGGCCTCTGGATCGACCCGCGCAACTCGAAGCGGATCATCGAGGGGAATGATGGCGGCGCGACGATCACCTACGACGGCGGTCGCTCGTGGTCGACCATCCTCAACCAGCCGACGGCGCAGTTCTACCATGTGACGACCGACGAGAAGCAGCCGTACAACGTCTACGGCTCGCAGCAGGATAACTGGGCGATGCGCCTGCCGAGCATCGGCTTCGAGGGGGCGATCTCCTGGAAGGACTACGTCGAGCCGGGCGGCGGCGAGAGCGGTTACATCGCCGTCAGCCCGAAACCGCCGCATCTCGTTTTCGGCGGCGGCATCGGCACCGGTCTCGGCCACGGGCGGTTGATCGCCTGGAACCCCGAGACGGGCCAGAAGCGCAACGTCACCGTCTGGCCGGAGATGCAGGGCTTCGGCGCGGGCGCGGACACACTGAAGTACCGCTTCCAGTGGACCTTCCCGGTGGAAATCTCCATGCACGATCCCGACATGCTCTACATCTGCTCGAACTTCGTCCACCGCTCGACGGACGAGGGCGCGAGTTGGGAGGTCATCTCGCCCGATCTGACCCGCAATGACCCGGACAAACTCGGCTCTTCCGGCGGCCCGATCACAGCGGACAACAGCGGCGCGGAGATCTACTGCACGATCTTCGCCTTCCGCGAGTCCCCGCACGAGCAAGGCGTCTTCTGGGCGGGCTCGGACGATGGCCTCGTGCATATCTCCCGCGATGGCGGCAAGAAGTGGGCGAACATCACGCCGCCCGACCTGCCGGAGTGGGCGATGATCTCGATCATCGAGCCCTCGCCGCACGACAAGGCGACCGCCTACGTCGCCGCGACCTGCTACAAGAGCGATGACACGACCCCCTACCTCTACAAGACGAATGACTACGGCGCGACGTGGACGAAGATCACCGGCGGCATCCCGGCGGACGATTTCACCCGCACGATCCGCGAGGACCCTGCCCGGCGTGGCCTGCTCTACTGCGGCACCGAGACGGGCGTCTACGTCTCCTTCGATGACGGCGGCAACTGGCAGCGGATGGAAACGAACCTGCCGGTCGTGCCGATCTGGGACCTCGTCGTTAAGGGAACCGACCTCGTCGCCGCGACGCACGGTCGCTCCTTCTGGATTTTGGACGACATCACGCCGCTCCATCAGATGCAGGACGACCTGGCGAATGCGGCGGCGCACCTCTTCGCCCCGCGCGACACCGTCCGCTACCGGCTCTACTCGCGCGCCTTCGACCGCAAACCGGCCTACTTCGTCAACTACAAGATGACCGGCCCCGTCACCGTCGGCTACAAGCCGACCGAGGCGGCGAATGGCATGAAGACCGAGGATTTCTACGACGCCGGCAAGAACCCGCCGGAGGGCGTCATCATCCACTACTGGTTGAAGGAGCAGCCCACCGCTACGGTGAAACTGAGCATCCTCGACGCCGACGGCACGGAAATCCGCTCGTTCACGACCAAGAAGGAGAGCAACGGGAAGAAGGCGGAAGAAAGCGGCGAACCGTCCGGCGAGGTCTTGCAGGAGACCGGCGAGGAGGAGGCGAGTAGCGAGGACGAGTCGTCCGACGAATCGCTCTGGGTGCCCGTCGCGGCGGGGATGAACCGCTTCGTCTGGGACTACCGCTATCCGATGCCGACCAAGTTGGAGAACCGCAAGGGCGGCACACCGCGCCAGGAGGCGCTCGAAAATGGCGTCGCGCCGAAGGCCGTCCCCGGCAAGTACCAGGTGCGTCTGACGGTCGGCGACCAGACCTTCACCGCGCCCTTCACGATCGTCCACGACCCGCGTTTGCCCGTCAGCGAGAAGGACATGCAGACGCAGTTCGACCTCAAACTTGCTATCCGCGACCGGCTCTCGGAAGTGAATCAGTCGCTCAATCAGATTCAGCGCGTGCGCACGCAGGTCGATGAATGGGAGACGCGAGCGAAGGGGAGCCCCAACGCCAGGCGGGTCACCGAGGCGGGCAAGACGCTCAAGGATCAACTGACCGCCATCGAGGGCACGCTGACGATGCTCGACGCCGAAAAGTCGCGGCCCGGCCCCGCGCAGATCAAGGAGAAACTGGGCGCCCTGAGCACGATGATCGACGAGTCCGACCATGCGCCCACCAAGGGTGCGGGCGAAGTCTACGATCTGCTCAAAGACCAGATCGACGAGCAGCGGAAGAAGCTCCAGCAACTGCTGGACGAGCATATCCCGTCCTTCGGCGACCTCGTCCAATCACTGGCCATCCCGCCCATCGTCGCCTAACCGGGAGGGATTGAACCACAGAGACACAGAGAGCACAGAGGACGGAGGAGAAAGAATATCTTTCACTCTTCTCCTCTCTGCTCTGTGTTCTCTGTGTCTCTGTGGTAGAGAAAGGAACCATCAATGGCAGAGATGACGGGCGGGCAGGCGTTGGTGCAGTCGATTAAGCGGGAGGGGATCGAGACGCTCTTTGTCCTGCCCGGCGTGCAATTGGACTGGGCGTTCGACGCGCTGTACGACGAGCAGGAGCACATTAAGATTTATCACACCCGGCATGAGCAAGCGACGGCGTACATGGCGGACGGGTACGCGCGCACGACGGGGAAGATCGGCGCCTGCATGGTCGTGCCGGGGCCGGGGCTGCTCAATGCGAGCGCGGCGCTCTCCACCGCCTACGCCTGCTCGTCGCCGGTCTTGTGCATCACGGGGCAAATCAACTCGAAGATGATCGAGCAGGGCGTCGGGCAGCTCCATGAGATTCCCAATCAATTGGAGATGATTGGCTCGGTGACGAAGTGGGCGGGGCGGGCCGTCACGCCGCAGGAGATTCCCGCCCTCGTGCGCGAGGCGTTCCGGCAACTCCGCAGCGACCGCCCCCGCCCGGTGGAGATCGAAATCCCACCGGATACGCTGGGGATGACCGCCGATGTCACCGTGCTCGACCCCGCGCCGGTGGAACGCACGGCGGGCGATCCCGACCTCCTCACACGGGCGGCGGCGGCGCTACGGAAGGCGGAGCGGCCGGTGATCTGCGTCGGTGGCGGCGTGCTCTCATCGGGTGCGTGGGACGAGGTGCGCGCGCTGGCCGAAATGCTGGAAGCGCCCGTCATCATGTCCTCGAACGCGCGCGGCACGCTTTCGGAGCGACATCATCTCGCCCAGAACGGCCTCGCCGGGCAACGGTTGCTGCCCGAGGCGGATGCCGTCCTCGCAGTCGGGACGCGCTTCGTCCACCCGAAGGAATGGGGCGTGCCATCCGGCGCGACGGTCATCCGCATCGACGCCGACGAGCGGGAAGTACAGCGGCAGCCCGCCTCGGCCATCGGCATTGTCGGGGACGCGAAGGCAGCGGTGGCGGCGCTCGTCGCGCAGGTGGACGGCATCGGCCCGCGCCCCTCGCGCGAGAAGGAACTGAACGCCTTGAAGGAATCGGTGGCGGACACGCTCTTCGAACTCCAGCCGCAGGCTTCCTTCTCGAACGCCATCCGCACCGAGTTGCCGGACGACGGCATCCTCGTCAACGATGTGACGCAGATCGCCTTCTTCGCCAGCCTCGGTTACCCGGTCTATGAACCGCGCACGCTGATCGGCCCCGGTTACCAGGGGACGCTCGGCTGCGGCTTCGCGACGGCGCTCGGCGCGCAGGCGGGTAATCCGGGCAAGAAGGTCGTCTGCGTCTCCGGCGACGGCGGCTTTATGTACAACGTCCAGGAACTCTCGACGATGAAGCACTACAACATCCCGCTCGTCGTGGTCGTCTTCAACGACAACGCCTTCGGCAACGTCAAGCGCATCCAGCAGCAGAATTACCGGGGCCGGACGATCGTCTCGGACTTGACCAACCCGGACTTCGTCGCCCTCGCGCAATCCTTCGGCATCGCCGGGATGCGCGCGCACGGCGCGGATGCGCTGCAAGGGACGCTGCGGGAAGCGCTCGCCGCCAACGAGCCCGTCCTGATCGAAGTGCCCGTTGGCGAGATGCCCAGCCCGTGGCACCTGCTGATGCGCACACTGTAGCGGACTGCCTAACCCCCCCCACCCCCTTCCCCATTGGGGGAGGGGGAGCAAGCCGCCGATCATATCTGGGTGTTGATACGAAGGCCACAGCATCGCACAGAATCACCCCTTCCTGTCTCGGGAGGGGGCCGGGGGTTAGGAAAACCCGCCGCTGCGCCGCCGATTTCACAATCAGGCAATGCCATTCTCAACTTCTCCCCGCAAGCCCCTTGACCCTCACGTTACGTGAGGGTGTACGGTGCTCTCATGGCTGATCGTGGCCCGAGTGAAAGGAGGCGCGCAGATGCGGCCCGACGCCATCGACGCCATCAGAGTGGGCGAACTGGCGAAGCGGACAGGTGTATCGGTCCGCACGCTCCACTACTACGACGAGATCGGCCTGCTCGCGCCGTCTCAGCACAGCGAGGCGGGGTACCGGCTCTATGCCGACGCCGATGTCGTCCACTTGCAGCAGATCATGTCCCTGCGGCAACTCGGCTTCTCGTTGGAGCAAATCCGGGATTGCTTGCAGCGGGGCGACATACCGCTCCTCCGCGTGATCGAGATGCATCTCGCAGGGCTGCGGGAGCAGATCGCGCTGCAAGGCCAACTGTGCGACCGCCTGGAGGTGATCGCGCGCGGATTACGGGGGGCGGAACAGCCCACCGTCACGGACTTGATGCGCACCATGGAGGTAATGAACAGGATGGAAAAATACTACACACCCGAGCAGCAGGAATGGCTGAAGGAGCGGCGGCAGACGGTCGGCGACGAGCGCATTCGCGAGGTCGAGGCCGAGTGGCCGCGATTGATGGCGGAGGTACGCGCCGCGATGGACGCGGGCACCGACCCGAGTGACCCGCACGTCCAGGCCCTCGCCGCGCGCTGGAAGGGGCTCGTTCAGGAATTTACCGGCGGCAACCCCGGCATCGAGAAGAGCCTGCGCACGATGTACGCGAACGAATCCCCGCAGGACATGCACCCCGCCGTCGATCCCCGCATCAAAGAGTATGGTGCATACATCGCCAAGGCAGCGGCGGCGGGGACGGCCCGCCCATAAGTGCCTGCCGCGAAACGACGAGAAGGTTTGAACCACCAAGACACCAAGAAAATGCTGAGAAATTCTTGGTGCTCTTGGTGCTCTTGGTGGTTCGATCTGCTCTTACCCTTGATGCAGCGCCGAGTAGACATCCTCGGCGTTGATCGGCACCGAGGTGAAGCGGTGGCCGGTGGCGGCCTTCATCGCATTTGCGATGGTGGCCGGGCCGGGGATGATCGGCGGCTCGCCGACGATGCGCGCCCCGAACGGGCCGTCGGGCGCCGGCACCTCGATGAGGATCGTCTCGATATTCGGTACCTGCGTCGAGGCGGGGAGCGCATAATCCATGAACGAGCCGGTGAGCAACTGGCCGTTGTCGTCGTAGACCATCTGCTCGAAGAGCGCGAAGCCGAGCCCTTGCACCACGCCGCCCTGAATCTGGCCGATCACGGCGGGCGGATTGAGCGCGTGGCCGACATCCTGCGCCGCGACGTAGTTGAGGACCGTCACCTCGCCCGTCTCCGGGTCGACGCGAAGGTGCGCGAGGTGCGCCGTGAAGCCTGCCGCGATCGCCTCCTGCGCGCTCGCGCCATTGCCCCAGACCGGGCGGTACTTGCTCGTGCTCATCCGCGCGACATCCGTGAGTGTCATCTTGCGGTCCGGCACGCCCTTGACTTGCACATTCTCACCGACGATCTCCAGGTCCTCGACCGACGCTTCCAGTTCCTGCGCGACGATGGCGAGCGCCTGCTTGCGCGCCTCGACCGCCGCTTCCAGCACCGCCTTGCCGACGGTGTAGGTGATCTGGCTGCCGCCGCTGCCGGGGGAGTGCGGCGCGGCCTCGGTATCGCCGATCACGACGCGCACCTGATCCGCCGGGATGCCGAACGCCTCGGCGGCGATCATCGCGAAGGTCGTCGTCTGCCCGGTCAGGTCCACCGCGCCAACGCTGATCGTCAAGGTGCCACCCGGATCCATCCGGCAGGCGGCGGCGGCGGGGCCCTTGCCACCAGGCCAGCCGCCCGCGCCGATGCCGACGCCCTCGTTCGCCGGGAGGTTGTGGCGGTTCTGCCAGAGGGGGTGCTTCTTCAGCGCTTCGAGGCATTCGACGAGGCCGATACGCGGCCACGGGTTGCCGTCCGGCCAGAGATCTCCCTCGACGATCGCATTCTGAAGGCGCAGATCGAGCGGATCCATGCCGAGCTTCTCCGCCAGGTCGTCCATCTGCGATTCGATGGCGAAACTGGCGTGCGGCGCGCCCGGCGCGCGATAGGCCCCGACGCCCGGCTTGTTCGTCACTACCTCGTAGCCCCGGATGTCGAGGTGCGGGAAGCGGTACCAGCCGCCGACCAGCAGGCAGGCGATGCCGAGCGCGGAGCCGGCGTAGGCGCCGGTATCGAAGACGACGCGCGCCTGCATGGCGGTGAGCGTGCCGTCCTTCTTCGCGCCGGTCTTGCACTCGATGACGGCGTACGGCGACGGATTGGCGGCAAGGAAGTCCTCGCTGCGCGTGTACTGCAAGTGGACGGGCCGGCGCGTCTTCTTGACGAGCGAGGCGACGAACGGCTCGATGACGACATATTTCGCCCCGAAGCCGCCGCCGACGGTCATCGCCACGCAGCGCACCTTGTTCGATGGCAGGCCGAGCGCCTTCGCCACCTCATCGCGCGTCATGAACTGTGCCTGCGTGCTCGTGTAGACGGTTACGCCGTCTGTCACGGGGTCGGGCGCGATCATGCAGGACTGCGTTTCGAGGTACCCCTGATGGACACCGGCGATCTTGTACGTGTCCTCGACGATCACATCCGCCTCGGCGAAGCCCTGCGCGACATCGCCGCGCTTGAAGTGCAGCGTGTTGGAGACGTTGTCGTGCAGGTCCTCGTGCTCCTCCTCGTCCTCGCTGGCGCTGACGGCGGCGTGCAAATCCTGCTCCTGCGCGCCCTGCGCCAGGTGCTCGCGCACGCGCGGCGCGCCGTGCTGCATCCCCTTGACCGGGTCAACGACCGCCGCGCTCGGCTCATAGGAGACCGCGACGGCGGCGGCGGCATCTTCGGCGCGTGCCTCGGACTGCGCGAGGACGACCGCGACGGGCTGCCCGGCGAAGACGACGTGCCCCTTAGCGAGGAAGTTCAGCCGCCGCGAGCCCGATTCGTAGCCCAGCAGCGTCCCTTCCAGATCGTCGGCGGTGTAGACGGCGGTGACGCCCGGCATCTGGCGCGCCGCCTCGGTGTCGATGCCGGTAATCTTCGCGCTGGCGTGCGGACTGAGCACGAGGCGGGCATAGAGCATACCGGGCATCCGAATGTCGCCCGCGTACTGGGCGCGGCCGGTCAACTTCTCGGGGCCGTCACGACGGAGAATGTCGGAACCGACTACTGTCATCTGTGCCATTGTTGCTCCCTCTCCTGATTATCCAAGCGGTCGGTGCTATGTGCTGACGATATGCGGGCCGCGCCGGAAGCGCAAGAGGGATTATACGAGAAATCCCTTCGCAATACGTGATATCCGCCAAGCAGATGAATATTTGTCGGGGACGCCCCCACCCCTCCGCCCGCCATGCGGGGGAGGGGTGCCTCGCCGCGATGCTTCGAGCAATGCATTCAGAAACGGCACGTCTATAGATCAAGCTCCCCTCCCCTGCTTGCGGGGGGAGGGGCCGGGGGTGGGGGCTAACTTGGGCGCGTTCCGCGCTAAAACGAGATCGCCCGTGCCTGATCCTGATTGGCGCTGGCGAGGGCGAGTACCGCGTCCTTCCCGACCGCGACGCCGGAAGCGATCACGCCCTTCGCGTCAACGAGGACCGCCGAGGGCGTGCCGCTGACGCCGAAGGTCGGTGCGACGCTGAAGGTCTGGTCGAGCAGGACGGTCGCATGCAGTCCCATCACTTTGTTCGTCTCGGCGGCGCCGGTCGAGACGACGAGCAATTTCGGCGCACCTTTCGGCGCGCTCGTTTCCCACGCCTTCAGATCATCGAGCATCGCGCTGCAGAAGCCGCAGCCGGGGTTCCAGAAGAGGACGAGCGTGTTGCTGCCCCGGTACGAATCGAGCGTCACCGTCTTGCCCGTCAGATTGGGCAGCCGGATGGCGGGCGCGCGCTCGCCGATCCCGAGCGCGGTCGGCGCCATCTGCTGCTGTTGCTGGCCGCAGTTCGGGCACGGCGCGTTGCCCTGCGCCGCGATCACCGGCAGCGCCATCGGTGCGGGAACGGTGAGCGGCGTCTCCGTGATGCCCGCGACGAGTTGCGTAATTGCGTCCGCGCCGATCGCGATGGGGCTGCCGACCGTGCCGTCCGGCTGCACGAGGACTGCCGACGGGGTGGCGGTCGATTGATAGGACTCGGCCACCTCGCGATCCCGCTGGAGGAGGACGTGCGTCAGACCATGCTCGGTGCTCTTCGCCCGGTTCGCCTCCGGCGCGCCACGGCTGATCAGCGCCAGCGTCGCCGTCATCTCGCGCTGCCAGCGGCCAATCGTCGGCAGGAGCGCGTTGCACGGGCCACAGTTCGGGTCCGTGAACAGGAGCAGCGTCGGCTTGCCGCTCGCGCGTAGGGCATCGAGCGTCAGCGTCTCGCCGTAGAGACCGGCGAGGGCGAAGGTGGGCGCGGGCGTGCCCACCGGCAGCCCCACGGTCGACACAACCGGAGCAGCGGGAGCAACGCCACCGATAACGCCGCGCGCTTCCATCTCGTCGAGGCGGATGAGGAGCCGCCCATGCTGTTCGAGCAGGTGCAGGAGCAGCCAGCCCTGCGCGATAAAGAGCACGAGGCCGATCAATCCCGCGATGACCACGGCGCGCTCGAAGCCCGTGCGGTCGGTGAGCCAGCCGGTCGTGCTCAGGCCGGCATCCGTCCGGCCCCGCCAGGCGACGAAGGCCGCGATCACGATGAGAACGCCATTGCGCGCGAGAGTGCGCCAGCCGACCGGCTCGGAATGCAGCTGGCCGAAGCAGTGGCAATCCGGCGCACGACCGCGCGCCATGTTGACGCTGATGCCCGCGACAAAAAGGAGGAGGAGCAGCAAGGCGCCGAGCGCGCCATACCACGCGGAGGCGCGAACGAGCAGCGCAACCGCGACGGTCAGTTCGGCGACGGGGAGGAGGATCGCGGACGGGCCGGCGAGCGCGGCGTGTACGCCGAAGTCCTCTACCGCCTTGCGCGAGCCAGGGCGGTCCATCAGTTTCGCGATGCCGGAAACCAGAAAGACGGCGCTGAGAACGAGTCGTGCCAGCAGAAGCGCGAGAGCCATGCCTGACCTCCGAGTTTCGAGCACCTAAACTAGTGTGGCCCGAGTGTACCATACAACGTCGCCATCTTGTTGGCAGGTTACAACGGGTATCTGTGCCATAGAGCGAACGCGGAACGGGATCAGATATTCTGGACTCGGAAGAAATTATCTATGTCAGTTATAGACATGACATGATATGCTACATGAATCAGTCTCGCATCTGAGTGTAATCGAGCACGTAAAGATTCATAGTGTTGGGCGCGTTCGATATTGGCGTGGTCGGGGGCAAATGGATCAGCAGCGATTCGACGATCTAAGCCGTGGTATGGCGCGGGCGACCTCCCGGCGCGGCGTCCTCAAAACGCTCGCGGGCGCCGCTGTCGGGGCGCTCTTCGGCCTGCGCCCGCGCGATCAAGCCGACCCCTGACCCGATACCGCTCGGGCGCGGCAAGACGCTGTGCAACGGCAGCCCCACCGATACCAGTATGGACCTGCGGAACTGTGGCAGTTGCGGCCATGCGTGTACGGCAGGTCAGGCGTGCATGGCGGGTGCGTGCGTGCAGACCTGCCCGGCCGGGCAGACGAACTGCAACGGTGTGTGCCTCGACCTCAGCCACGACGATTACCATTGTGGGGCGTGCGGGAATGCCTGCCCGGCGCACGCGGTCTGCACAAACGGGGTGTGCGTGGCGGCCTGTCCGCGCGGGCAGACGAAATGCGGCAGCGTCTGCGTCGGGCTGGACTACGACGCGAGCAACTGCGGGGCGTGCGGCCACGCCTGCGCGGCGGGGCAGACGTGTCAGAGTGGGACGTGCCAGAATGCCTGCACCAGCGGTGCGACGTGCCCGAGCGGGGTGTGCCGCGACGGGCGATGCCAGCCACCGGCGTGTGTCGACGGGGTGAAGAACGGCAGCGAGACGGACGTGGACTGCGGGGGGCCGACCTGCTCGAAGTGCGGAGTAGGCAAGCAATGCCTGGTCGGTACGGACTGTACCAGTGGCCTCTGTAGCAGCGGGGTGTGTGTCACCGTCTGCCCGAGCGGGACCGTGAACTGCAACGGTGCCTGCGCTGACCTCTCGACCGATGTCGGTAACTGCGGCATGTGTGGTCATCGCTGTCCGAGCGCAAACGGCGCCGCGACATGCACGAGTGGCGTCTGCGCCATCACCTGCAACACAGGGTTCGTCATCTGTACCGGCATCTGCGTCGATATCTCCACGGATGTCAGCAACTGCGGCTCCTGCGGCCACATCTGCCCGACCAACGGCATCTGCACCTCCGGTATTTGCGGGTGCCCGAGCGGGACCCTCCTCTGCAACGGCGCATGTGTGAACACCGCCACGGATGTGAACAACTGTGGCACATGTGGGCAAGCCTGCCCCATGAATGGCATCTGTAACGGGGGCGTCTGTGGGTGCCCAAGTGGGACCATCAACTGCGGCGCCGCGTGTGTCAACGCCTCGGCGGACGTGAACAACTGCGGCGCGTGTGGTCAGGTCTGTCCCTCCGCGAATGGCACCCCGAGTTGCGTCAGTGGCGTGTGCGCGATCACCTGCGATGCGGGCTTCACGAACTGCAACGGCGCCTGCGCGAACCTCCCGACCGATCCCGTTCACTGCGGCGCCTGCGGCAATGCGTGTCCGCCCGGCCAAATGTGTACCAATAGCACTTGCGTTTGCCAGAGCGGATTAATGGACTGCGGCGGCAGCTGTGTCGATGTCTCCACGGATGTCAGCAACTGCGGCGCCTGCAGCAATATTTGCCCAACGGTGACCAACGGAAGCGCAGTCTGCTCAGGCGGACAATGCGGCATTCTGTGCAACACGGGCTTCTTGAATTGCGGCGGTAGTGTCTGCGTCGATAGCTCGTCCGATCCCAATAACTGCGGCACATGCGGGCATGCATGCTCCCTCCCGAATGCGAGCGCCGCATGTTCGGCTGGGAATTGTGTGATCGCCGGGTGCAATTCTGGCTTCATGGACTGTGACAGCAACCCGGCGAATGGTTGCGAGACATCGTCCTTTACCGACATTAAGAACTGCGGTGCCTGCAACCATGTCTGTCCGACGGTGGCGAACGGTAGCCCGACCTGCTCAGGCGGACAGTGCGGCACTGTGTGCGACACGGGCTTCACGCACTGCGGTACCGCGTGTGTCGATCTCTCGTTCGATTCAAGAAACTGCGGGAGTTGTGGCCATCGGTGTTCCTCCCCGGCGCCATTCTGTGATAATGGTACGTGCTCTCCAGGATAAACTGCGTCGGTGTATTCGACGATAGCAACAGGTCCTCGGATGGTCCGTAGTGGTAGCGTAGGCAGAAGCCTGCGAGAGACGCAGGCTTCTGCCTACGCTACTACTATGAAGCCGATACCATTGGTGTGATTGCGTATCCCGGTGGCGGGGTCGCGCTGAGGAGGTGGGTGACGAAATAATCCCACCGCCTGCGGATGAAGTACGGGTGGCTGAGCGAGACGAAGCGGTCCGCCTCTTCCAGCCCCCAGCGGAGATCGAAGAGGCTGTGGTTCGTGAAGGGGATAATGAGCAGGTCAAACTCCTTGTTCGCGGCGATCAGCGCGTCCACCATCTGCATCGTCAGCGAGGGGTGGACATTATCGTCCAGTTCGCCATGCACGAGCAGCAATTTGCCGCGCAGATTGCCCGCGAGCGCGGCGTTGATCTGCCCGGCGTAGTTGTCGCCTTCCGGCATACCGATGTACCGCTCGCCCCAGCCCGCGAGGTAGCCCAGCTGATTGTGATTGCCCGCCGATGAGACGGCAACCTTGTAGAAATCCGGGAACGCGAGCATCGCGTGGGCGGAGGCGAATCCGCCGCCGGAGTGACTGTAGATGCCGACGCGGGTGAGATCGAGCGAGGAGTCGCGCGCCGCCAGTTGCCGCAAGCCGACGATATGGTCCACGAGGCCGCCCGCCTCGCCGAAGTGCGCGCCGTAAGCGACATCGACGAATGCCTTGGATCGGTACGGCGTGCCCATGCCGTCGATATTGACGACGATGAAGCCGAGTTCCGCCAGCGCCTGATCCTGCCAGAAGTTGCGCCCGCCCGCCTCGCCCCCGCCGAACGTCTTCGGTGTGTGGATGATTTGCGGTCCCGGATAGATGCTGTCCAGCACCGGATACGTCCGGCTGGCATCGAAATTCGTCGGACGGAAGATGCAGCCGTAGAGGTCGGTCACGCCATCCCGCGCCTTGACGGTGAATCGCTCCGGCGGGCGCCAGCCGATTTCCGTCAGGGCGGCGATGTCCGCCTCTTCCAGCAAGGCGAGCAGCGTGCCTTCCGCCCGGCGCAGCACTGAGACGGGTGGCAGATCGACGCGCGAGTAGGTGTCCACGAAAAAGGCGCCGGAGGGGGAGAAGGTGACGGCATGATCGGCGTCCTCGGGGGTCAGCAGCGTCAGGTCCGCGCCGTCCAGTCTGCAGCGATAGAGATGCCGCGCGTACGGGTCGCGGCCCGCCTCGCGGCCCCCTGCGGCGAAGTACAGCCAGCCACCCTCGGCGCCTGCCCGGAGCGTGTCGCGCACCGTCCACGCCCCGGCGGTCAGTTGTGTCTTCATCTCGCCGGTCGCGGTGTCATAGAGGTACAAATGTCCCCAGCCACTCCGCTGCGAGAACCACGTCACGGCGTCGCTGACCTCGTGGACGTTGGTATTGATCGCCGGGACATGATGCGGGTAGACGTGCGACGGGCCGTGCTCCTCCAAAATCGTGCGCGCCTCGCCCGTCGCGGCATCGGCCACCTGCAAGGCGACGGAGCGATTACCGCGCCGCTGACTGATCGCGTAGACACGCGCATCGTCGTCACTCCACCAGACATTGCGCTGCTCGAAGGGTGTCGTGCGTGTCATGGCGGCGAGCGGCTCGGTCTGCAATGGGATCGTCGTGCCCTCCGCGACATTCACGACGACCAGATGGGCCAGCGGCACCTGTGGGTCGCCGGGCAGCGGATAGCGGTAGGGATGGAGCGTCGGGCGCGACGTGCCATCGGTCGGGACGGATTGGAGGAGATACATTTCGCGCACCGCGCGCTCGTCGAGGCGATAAGTGACGAATTGTGTCGAGTCTGCCGACCATTGGAGCGCGGGCGTCGCGGGCCTGCCGATCACCGTGTCCATCACCGCCGAGAGCGAGGAGCCCGGCAAGGCGGCGTAGGCGTTGTACGGCCCGCCGTCCGTCGTCACCTGCCGCTCCGCGCCAGTGGCGACCTCGCGCACGAAGAGATTGTTCTCCCGCACGAAGGCCGCCCATCGGTCGTCCGGCGAACGCACTTCCGTCTTCGGCGGCTCTTCGTGCTCGGACGGCGCGCATTCGTATGTCGTCAGGTCGCATGTCCAACGCTTCTCCAATGCGTCGAATTCGATTGCCCGCTCGTCGTTGACGAAGGTGAATGTCTCGAAGGGAAGCAGCGTGTGGACAACGTATTCCCCCGACGCCTGCGAGAGTGCGGCCGCCAACCGGACGTGATCGAACGCAGGCTCTCGCGCGCCGGATGCCGGATCGACGCGCAGGAAGGTCGCCCCGTCGCGCCCGGTGCGCCGGTACCAGAAGCGGTCACTCTCGCCGATCCAGTTCGGGCACACCTCCGCATTGAAAATCCGCTTCGTCGCGTTCCAGGGCAGGAACTGCTCGGCGCGCGCGTAATCCTCCCAGGTGACGTGTCTGTCGGTCATAGATGCGATGCTCCTTTTGCGGGCGTCACATGGCACAAGGTCATCATCGTGCCCCTATCTGCGCCTCTCTCCGTCTCGATATGATACCCTCAATCGCACAGGCGGCCAGCATCGCGCGTGATTGCGATGCACAGTACCCGAGAGCGGGCGACGAGGAGAGGAAGGGCGGATGGCGACGGAGACAACGGCACCGGCGGTCAGGTACGCGGATGTGGAGGCGGCGGCGCGGCGGATCGCCGGGCACGCGCATGTCACGCCCGTCATCACCTCGCGCACGCTCAACGAACAGGTCGGCGCGGAACTTTATCTGAAGTGCGAGAATCTCCAGCGCGCGGGGGCATTCAAGTTCCGGGGCGCGTTCAATCGCCTCAGCGTCCTGACGCCCGAGGAGCGGCGGCGGGGGGTGGTCGCCTTTTCCTCCGGCAACCACGCGCAGGCGGTCGCCCTCAGCAGCCAGTTGCTCGGCATTCCGGCGGTGATCGTCATGCCGCACGACGCGCCCGCGACCAAGGTCGCCGCGACGCACGGGTACGGCGCGGAGATCGTCCGCTACAACCGCCTGACTGAGGACCGCGAGGCGATTGCCCGCGCGCTCGGCGAGGAGCGCGGCCTGATCGTTGTGCCGCCGTACAACGATCCGTACATCATCGCGGGGCAGGGGACGGCGGTTTATGAGATGCGCGATCAGGCGCCGCCGTTGGACATGCTCGTCTCATGCGTCGGCGGTGGCGGGCTGATTGGCGGCAGTTGCCTCGCGGCGCGGGCGATCTGGCCGCAGGTCCGCATCTTCGGCGTCGAGCCGGAGGACGGCAACGACACGTACCTCTCTTTGCAGCAGGGGAAGATCGTCAGTGTGCCGCCCCCCGCGTCGATTGCCGACGGTATCCGCACGCTCTCGCCCGGTACACTGACCTTCCCGATCGAGCAGGAGCACCTCGAGGCGGTCGTACTCGTCAACGACGCGGAGATCAAGGCGGCGCTCCGCTTCCTCCTCTTCCGCCTCAAGGTACTCGTCGAACCAACCGGCGCGGTCGCCGTCGCGGCGATCCTGGCGGGGAAGGTTCCGGTCGCGGGCAAGCGCGTCGGCGTCATCCTCTCCGGCGGCAATGTCGATCCCGATGTCCTCGCGGACATCATCCAGGAGGGCTAAACGTTGAACCACGAAGACACGAAGAGCACGAAGGGGAGAGAGAAAGAAGGGACGATCTCTTTGTTTCTTCTCCCTTCTTCGTGCTCTTCGTGTCTTCGTGGTTAATTCTTTCGGACGGAGGCGGTGGTGGGATACGAGGAGTTGGATACGCCGAGTGTAATCGTCGATCTGGATGTGTTGGAGCGGAACATCGCCGAGATGGCGGCGGTGGCAAAGGCGGAGGGGGTGCGACTGCGACCGCACTTCAAGACGCATAAGACGCCGCAGATTGCCCGGATGCAGATCGACGCCGGGGCGGTCGGGATCACCTGTGCCAAGCTCGGTGAGGCGGAGACGCTGGCGGATGCCGGGATTACCGACATCTTCATCTGCTACCCGCTCGTCACGGCGATGAAGGTGCGGCGGCTCACCGCCCTCGCGCGGCGGCCGGGGATGACCGTCTCCACTATCGTCGATAGCCCGGAGGGGATCGCCGCGCTCTCGTCGGTCTTCGCGCATGAATCGGCGCCGCTGGACGTGCTCGTCAAGGTCGATGCCGGGCTCGGGCGGGTCGGTGTCGCGCCCGGTGCGGCGACGGTCGCACTGGCGCGGCAGGTGGCGGACGCGCCCGGCCTGCGCTTCGGCGGCATCTGTATGCACGAGGGGCAGACGTACAAATACCCGGACCCGGAAGAGCGCGCCGAGGCCGGGCGGGCAGCGGGCCGCACACTGGTCGGCACGGCGCAGGCGTTGGCGGCATCCGGGCTGCCTCCGGCGCGCGTCAGCAGCGGCTCGACGCCCGGCGGTCCGGCGGCGGCGAGCGTCCCTGGTATTACCGAGATGCGCCCCGGTAACTACGCCTTCTACGACGCGATGCAGGTCGGCCTCAACGTCGTACCCGCCGAGCGGTGCGCCCTGCGCGTGCTGACCACCGTCGTCAGCCACGGCGCGCGCGACCGGGCGGTGATCGACGCGGGCTCGAAGACGCTCACCTCCGATACCGGCGTGCATGGCATGACGAGCAGCGGCGGCCACGGCATCGTCGTCGGCAGGGCCGACATCCAGATTGTCGGCCTCTCGGAGGAGCATGGCTGGCTGAAACTCGACCCGCACGGTGGCGATGTCCGCATCGGCGAGATGCTGGAAGTGATCCCCGTCCACTCTTGCCCGGTCGCGAATCTCGCGGACGACCTGGTCATGGTGCGCGGCGGCGACATCGTCGACCGCTGGGCCGTCGCGGCGGCGGGGAAGGTGATGTGAGCAGTTCGGAGAACGAGGATACGGACCACGCCGAACATCGAACTCCGAACATCGAACTCCCATCCCCCTCTGGCATCCTCGTCATCGATAAGCCAGCGGGGTGGACGGCGCACGATGTCGTGGCGCGGGTGCGGCGGTTGACGGGCATGCGGCGCGTCGGGCACGCGGGCACGCTCGATCCGGCGGCGACGGGCGTGCTGCCCGTCTGCGTGGGCGAGGCGACAAAAGTGGTCGAATATCTCTCCGCACACGGCAAGACATACCTCGCTGCCGTTCTCCTCGGCGCGACGACCGACACCGACGACCTCGACGGCTGGGCGATCGCCGAGCAGGACGCAGCCTACATATCCCGCGAGATGATCGAAGGACAGTTGCCGTCGTTCGTCGGGGAGATCACGCAGGTTCCGCCCGCATACTCCGCGATCCACATCGACGGGCAGCGGGCGTACGCATTGGCGCGGGCGGGGAAGGTCGTCGCGGTCCCGGCGCGGCGGGTGACGGTCCACCGGCTCGCGCTTGTCGCCTGGTCTCCTCCGGTCG
>JBPCMC010000103.1:0-8627 GCA_051002645.1 Thermomicrobiales bacterium | reverse complement strand
TCAGTGCGATGCTCTTCAAGTCCGGCACGCTGACCATCGGCGCCGTCTATCTCGTCTTCCAATATACCGCAGTGCTGCGCCAGCCGACCGAGCAGATCCGCAACGAAGTGCAGGACCTGCAGCAGGCGGACGCCAGCATTGGCCGTATCGAGGCATTGCTGCGTACAGAGCCGCTCCTCGCCGATGGCCCCGGCATCGCGCTGCCGCCAGGCCGACTGGCGGTGGAGTTGGACGGCGTCTCGTTTGGCTATGCCGAGGACGCCCCGGTCCTGCGCGACATCAGCGTGTATTTAGAGCCAGGCCGCGTGCTGGGTGTGGTGGGGCGCACCGGCAGCGGCAAGACGACGCTGACGCGCCTCCTGCCGCGTTTCTACGACCCACAGACCGGCGTCCTGCGTCTGGGAGGCGTGGACCTACGGACGGTCCGCCTCGTGGCGGTGCGCGCGCGCATCGGCCTGGTCACGCAGGAGGTGCATCTCTTCAGCGCCAGCGTGCGCGACAACGTCACCCTCTTCGACGACGGCGTGCCGGATGACCGGATCAGCGCCGCGCTGGAGACCCTCGGCCTGGCCGATTGGCTGCGGGAGTTGCCGCGCGGACTGGATACCCCGCTGGGACCCGGCGGCGCCGGACTCTCCGCCGGACAAGCCCAGGTGCTCGCCTGCGCGCGCATCTTCCTGCGCGACCCCGATGTGGTAATCCTCGACGAGGCGTCCTCGCGCCTCGATCCGGCCACCGAGCGGCTGGTGCATACGGCGCTAGGCCGGCTGCTCGAGGGCCGTACCGGGATCATCGTAGCGCACCGGCTGGCGACGGTCGCCTACGCCGACGACATCCTCGTGCTGGAGGACGGGCAGGTGCGCGAGCATGGGCCACGGCTTGCCCTCGCCGCCGACCCCACCTCGCGCTTTGCCGCGCTGCTGCGGGTCGCCGCCGAGGAGGTCGCCCGGTGAAGAAGCCGCTACCCACCTGGCGCTACCTGGTGAAAATGGCCCGCTACGCGCCCCAACTCTACCTACCTCACGCGGCGCTGTGGAGCGTGGTGCATGCGTCACCGCTGCTGCTGGGGCTGGTCACCCGCGCCTTCTTCGACTCGCTCACCGGGAACGCACATCCGCCCGTGGGCACGACGGGACTGATCGTGCTGTTCGTGGTGATCGCCGTGACTCGTGCGGTTCTCTATTTCACCGCCGGCATTTTCGAAATCCTCTGCCGGTTCACGATGAGCGGTCTGTTGCGCCGCAACCTGCTGCGGCACGTCCTGGACCGGCCGGGCGCCGATGCGCTGCCCTTCTCCGTCGGCGAGACCATTAGCCGCTTCCGCGACGATGCCTATGCCGCTGAGGACGCCCTGGATTGGACGAGCGACGTTCTCGGCACGGGTTTGTTTGCTGCGGGGGCGTTCCTGATCCTCCTGCATGTGAACGTCCGCATGACCCTGGTCACCGTTCTGCCGCTGCTCGTTGTCGTGGCGGTGGCGCGGCGGGCCAGTAATGCCCTGGGCCGCTACCGCGAAGCCAGCAGCCAGGCCAGTAGCCAGGTCACCGGCGCCATCGGCGATATCCTCGCGGCGGTGCAGACCGTACAGGCCACCGGCGCCGAGGAACGGATCGTGGCCCACTTCCGCCGACTGAACGAGCGGCGCCGTACCGCCATGCTGGCTGATCGCGTAATGACGCAGGCGCTGGACGCGATCACGGCCAACACGGTCAGCGTGGGCACGGGCCTGATCATGCTGCTGGCCGCCGGCAGCCTGCGCGACGGCAGCCTGACGGTGGGCGATTTTGTCCTCTTTGTCTCCTACCTGGCCTATATCGCCGACTTCACCGACGGGCTCGGCCAGTTCCTGGCCCACTACCGGCAGACCGGGGTCGCGTTCGCACGCATGAATGTCCTGCTTGGTGGCGCTTCGCCGGTCGCGCTGGTGGCGCCCACCCCGCTGTACCTGCGCGGCCCCCTGCCCGCCGTGCCGCCGGCGCGCAACGCGACCGACCGCTTGGACGTCGTCGAGGCGCGGGGCCTGACCTATCGCCACCCACAGTCGGGGCGCGGTATCGCCGCCGTGGACCTGTGTCTGCCGCGCGGTACCCTGACGGTGGTGACGGGGCGCGTCGGGGCGGGCAAGACAACGCTCCTGCAGACCCTCCTGGGTTTGCTGCCCCCGGAGGCGGGCGAGATACGATGGAACGGCAACCTCGTGGACGACGCCGCCTCCTTCCTTGTGCCGCCCCGCGCGGCGTACACGGCGCAGGTGCCGCGCTTGTTCAGCGAGACGCTCAAGCAGAACATCCTCCTGGGGCAACCCGACGACCCTGCGGCCCTGACCGCCGCTGTGCGAGGAGCCGTCATGGAGCACGACGTAGACGCGCTAGAGGCGGGGTTGGAGACGCCGGTGGGCACGCGGGGCGTCAAGCTCTCCGGTGGTCAGGTGCAGCGCACGGCGGCGGCGCGCATGTTGGTGCGGGGCACCGAGTTGCTGGTGATCGACGACCTGTCCAGTGCGCTGGATGTCGAGACGGAGCGTCTGTTATGGGAGCGTCTGTTCACCAGCGGTGCGGTGACGTGCCTGGCTGTCTCGCACCGGCGCGGCGCGCTGCGCCGTGCCGACCACATCATTGTTTTGAAGGATGGCCACGTCGAAGCCCAGGGCGCCCTCGCCTTTTTGCTGGCGAGTTGCGCGGAGATGCGCTCCCTGTGGCACGACGCTGACGACCCGGTCGACCTGGTGTAGGTTCCCCTTCCCGACGCGGGAAGGGGTGAGGGGATAGGTAAAACGGGAGGACACGACAATGCGAAGGGAACAGCAGATGCTTGACGCGGCGATTGATCGAAACGCGCGGATGCGTGCATCTCGTTGCTCGTTCCGCGCGACTCGTTGCTGAGGAGTACTCCTTGTTCGCGAACAATAAGAAACGTGGGGCGGTGCCCGTCTACATGCTGCTGATTGGCGGCGGGGAATTCTTCTCCACGCTTGTCTTCACGGTGAATCTGATCTATCAGGTGCAGGTCGCGCATCTCAACCCGCTGCAACTCGTGCTCGTCGGCACGGTGCTGGAGGCGACCGCCTTCCTCTTCGAGGTGCCAACCGGCATCGTAGCGGACGTCTACAGCCGTCGCCGCTCGATCATTATCGGGACATTTCTGGTGGGTGTCGGGCTGGCGCTGCAAGGGATCGTGCCGGAGTTCGGCGTCATCCTGCTCGCACAAGTGGTCTGGGGGATCGGCTACACCTTCACCAGCGGGGCGACCGAGGCATGGCTGACGGACGAGATCGGCGTCGATCGCGCGAACCCGCTCTTCCTGCGCGCATCGCAGATGGAACTGATCGGCTCGATCGTCGCGGTCGCTATCGCTACCGCCGTCGGCAACTTCTCGCTCCAACTGCCGATCCTGATCGGCGGCGGGCTCTATCTCGTCATGGGGGTCGCGCTCCTTTTCATCATGCCTGAGCATGGCTTCACGCCGACCCCGCGCGAGGAGCGGACGACCTGGCAGGTAATGGGCGGGCAACTCAAAGGCGGTGTATCGCTCATCCGGCGCTCGCATGTGCTGCTGACGATCCTCGGCATCATGGCGTTTGGCGGCGCGGCGACGGAGGCGTACGACCGCCTGAGCACCGATCACTTCCTGACCGACTTCACCTTCCCTACCTTCCACGATTGGAAGCCGGTCGTCTGGCTCGGCATCTTCAGCATCATCGGGCGACTCTGGAATATCGGCATCTTCGAGATCATTCGCCGCCGTCTCGACACGAACAGTCATCGCGCCGTCGCCCGCGCGCTGACGGTCTCGACCGCGCTGCTCGTCGTCTGCTACCTCGGCTTCGCGCTGGCGGGCAACCTCGCGCTGGCGGTGGTCGCCTCGATCGGCGTGCGGATGTTCCGCAACATCAACAACCCGTTGCAAACCGCGTGGATCAACCAGCATGTCGATTCGCGCGTGCGCGCGACGGTCATCTCGATCAGCAGCCAGGCGGACGCTATCGGGCAGATCGCCGGCGGCCCGGTCGTCGGCTATGTCGGCGTCCTCGCGACCGTCCGAGCCGCGCTCGTCGTCGGTGGCTGCATCCTCTCGCCCGCGCTCTTCCTCTACGCCCAGACCCTCCGGCGCGCGGACCCGATCACCGTCGCCGTGGAGGAGGCCGCGCTGCCCTTATCGTAGTCGGGTAATTCAAACTGCCAAGACGCCAAGAGGGGATTTACCACAGAGCACACAGAGAGCACACAGAGAGCACAGAGGGGGAAAGAAACAAAGGTCTTCTCTGTGTCCTCTGTGGTAAGTGTTTCCTTGGCGTCCTTGCGGGCGCCCTTTGGGCAGTATTGGCGGTTCAATATCTGCTCCCCCTTTCCCAATGGGTCAGGGCAGCGGCAGCCAGCCGGTGAACTCCGCGCCCCCGGCCTCCCGATTGGCGGCGGCGAGGTCGCCACCGTGGGCACGGAGGATGCGGCGGGCGATTGCCAGTCCGAGGCCCGCGCCGCCCGTCTCGCGGTTGCGCGACGCTTCGCCGCGATAGAGCGGATCGAAGAGGTGCGGCAGGTCTCGCGCGGCGATCCCCGGTCCGGTATCGGCGACGGTGAAGGTCATCCGGTCCGATTCGGCGCGCCACCTCACGACGATTTCGCCGCCCGGCGGAGTATGCCGGAGCGCGTTATCCAGCAGATTCTCCATGGCGCGCTCCAACAGATGGGCGTCTCCCCGTGTCATGGGGGAGTCGTCAGGCGCGGCGCGGGTGATCGTCACGCCCTTCTCCTGTGCTTGCGGTCGGAAGCCGTCGATTGCCTCGTCCATCAATGCTCCGAAGTCCAGTCGCTCGCGCCGTATGGTCTGCGCGAGGTATTCCGCTTTCGTGTAGGCGAAAAGGTCCTCCACGAGCCGGTCGAGTTGATCCGCCTTCTGGCGGCAGACCGCGACATAGCGCGCCGCCTTCTCCGGCGAGTCCGCGAGCCCCTGCGCCAGCCCGACGAGCGAGCCGCGTAAGGCGAAGAGGGGCGTACGCAGGTCGTGGGCAATCGCGCCGATGAAGAAGCGCCGCTCCTCCTCAAGTTCCGCCTGTCGCTCGATGGAGTCGCGCAGCCCCTCGCCCATCGTCTCGAAGGCGTCCCGCACGTCGGCAACCTCGCGCACCGACGAGGTCGGCAGGGTGAAGTCGAGGTCGCCGCCCGCGATCCGCCGCGCCGCCCGCCCCATCGCTTCGAGCGGTCGCACCACGGATCGCCGGATGCGCCAGCCCGCGTGGACGATGGCGAGCACAAGCGCGATGATCGCCGCTGTCCGCGCCAGGCCATCGTTACGCTGCGGGACGGAGAGCTCTATCGAGCCGATCTCCTGCCCACCACTGAGCACCATCGCCTGCCGACTGGTGACGCCTCCCCAGGGCGGATGACCGCCGGAATCGACATGACCGGTGCGGAAGATTTCGCCGCCGGATGGATCGCGGAGGATGACACCGGCGCCAAGCGTGTTGACAGTATCCCGGATTGATCCCTGCCACTGCGGGTCGCGCCAGTTCGCCGCATTTCCCGCGATGTCGCGCAATGCCGTGTCGAGCGTGCCGGCGTCCACTGCGGCTGGGCGCCTCTCGAATGGCTGCACCACTGTCCGGTCAATCACGTTCGTGAGCGAGTATGCCCAAGCGGGAAAGGCGAGGAACGACAGCATCCCCACGACCATCCACCGGCGGATGCCGAGCGTCCTCACGCCTTCTTCCCCTCGAAGCGATAGCCGACGCCCCAGACATTGACGATCAGGGTTGGATTGCTCAGGTCGGCCTCGATCTTCTCGCGGATGCGACCGATATGGACGGTGACGGTATGCCGGTCGCCCGCGCCCCCCCAGAAGTGTTCGAGCAGTTGCTCGTAGGTGAAGACCTGTCGCGGATGCTCGGCGAGCAGGGAGAGGATGTCGAATTCCCTCGGCGTGAGCGCCACCGGCTCGCCGTCGATGCGGACCTCGCGCGCCCGCGCATCAAGCGCCAGCCGCCCGAAGTCCAGCACGACATTGCGGGCGGGCTCCTTGCCGCCATAGCGTCGGAGGACCGCCTTGACGCGCGCCACCACTTCCGGCGGCGTAGCGGACTTGACGATGTAGTCGTCGCCGCCGAGCCCGAGGCCGCGAATCTTGTCCAGGTCCTCGCCCCGCGCGCTGAGGAAGAGCACCGGCACGTCGCTCGTCCTGCGTATCCGGCGGCAGAGCTCGAACCCGCTCTCCCCCGGCATCATGATGTCGAGCAGCACGCAATCGACCGGGGTCCGATCCAATATCGCCTGCGCCTCGCGAGCATTGAGCGCGCCCTCCACACGGAAGCCCTCGGCTTCGAGGAAGTCCCGCATCATCTCGACGATGGCGGGGTCGTCGTCCACGACCAGCACCGTTCGTTCGTCCGTCATGGATACCCCCCTTCAACAGATGCGTCCCGGTCAGTATCTCATGTAGGAAGCAGTCATTCGTCCTTTGCCCGTAGCGGTGACCAGACTGTCCACGCTCCGTGACCGTTTCGTGACTTTTCGCCGCACGACTCCGTGATTTTCGCGCGCCATGATGAGGGAGCACCCCGGAACTGGCCGGGGACGCGCGTTCGGCATCGGAGATGAAGGGGGCCTGGATGAGGAAAGCGATCAGCGCCATGCATGTCGGGCTGGCATGGATAATTCTGGCGGCGGTCGGCGCGCAGTTCTTTTTCGCGGGGCTGGGGCTGTTCGGCGCGACGGACCTTCGGGCGCACCGGCTGACCGGCTCGCTGATCATCCCGGCGTCGCTGATCCTGCTGATCCTCGCGGTCGCCGGGCGGTTGGGCGGCGCACCAATCGGGCTATCGGCGTTGCTGCTCGGTCTGACGATCGTGCAGTCACTCCTCACGCGCGGCCCGTCGTTGATCGCCGCCTTGCACCCGGTCAATGCCGTGCTCATCCTCTTCGTCGCCCTCAATCTCGCCCGGAATGAGGCGCGGTTCGGCACGCTGCGAGGAAGCGTCAACCCTGCCCGCGTGAGCGGGCGATGAGCGACGAGTATGTGATGAGGGAAGAAGAGCCGCGCACCGAAAAAGCGCCAACGACGGAAGCAGCGGCCCACGGCGATCACAAAGTGGGGCCAGGGGATGAGCGCTGCCGGCGGATCGCCCCCGCCGAACTGGCCATGGTGCGCGCCATCATTGACGCCGCGCTCGCACGGCGCTCGTGAAGGCCACGCGGGACGATGCAACGCCATTGCGTTGCATGACGAGGCGGAGCGCGGGACGCGAGGGAGTATCACGATCATGGAGGTGAAACAGGTACAAGAAGCGGCACAACAGACGTGGGAGCGGGCGCTCCTGCGGGTCGGGGCGGTATGCGCGATCCTCGGCTCGGTCATTTCCGTGGCTGCGGGGACGGGCTTCGGCAATCGCACGGTTGGCGCCGACACCGAAACCGTCCTACGATATATCGCCGCGCGCCCCGACTGGTATTGGCCGTTGGTATTTCTCGGCTTCATCCTCGGCGGGCTCCTTTGGGTCGGCGCGTTCATCGCACTCGCCGGTTCGCTCACGCGGGGTGTCAGTTGGGCGCTCGGTCGGCTGGGCGTCGCGAGTATCATCATCGGCGCCACCCTCCATATCGTCGATGCGTCCATCAACGGAGTCGGCCTTACGGCACTGGCGCATGCGTGGGCGGTCGCTCCGGCACCGGAGCAGGCGAACCTGCTGCGCGATGGCGATCTGCTGCTGCAGATTCTGAGTGGCACCTGGGCGAGCGTGATTATGTTCTTCCACGGTGTGCCCTTCATCCTCCTCGGGCTGGCGGTGGCGCTCAGCCATCGCTACCCCGTCTGGCTCGGCTGGATTGGGGTCGGCGGCGGCGTTGGCTCGCTCATCCTCGGGGTGACAATGTTCCTCGGCACGCCGGGGATGATGTATGTCGCGTTCGCCATCGTCGTCAGTCTGTGGATGGTGGCCATGGACATTCTGATGTGGCAGCGTGCGAGCCGCCTCCCCATCGCGGAGAATAGCGGTGCGAATGACGGCCCAATCCCCGTGTTACTGGCAACGGGTGAATCATGGCAACGGTAATCGGCACAACACGAAAGGAACGAGACAATGAGCACCGAGCAGACTAACCACAACGATGAGACGACCGGGCGCGAACGGGGCGGCTACGGCCGGAGGATGCGCGCCTCCGACGCCGACCGCGCGGCGACCGCCGACCGGCTCCGCCAGCAGTACACGGAGGGGCGGCTGGACGCCCAGGAGTATGACGAGCGGATCGAACGCTGCTACGCAGCCAAGACCTTGGACGAACTAGACGCCCTCTTCGTCGATCTGCCCCGGCCCGCGCCGCGCGCGCCGGAGGCGGACCGTCCGTACCCATATCGTGGCTATCTACAATCGTGGCGGTTCGCGGCGATTGCGGCGGTCGTCGCCGTGCTGATCGTCGTGTCTGCCCTGACGGGCGCGCACTTCTTCTGGCTCGCGTGGCCGCTCTTTTTCCTCGCCTTCGGGCCGTTCGGTCTCTGGCGACGCGCAGGCTGCGGTCGGTGGCGCGGTAGGGATACGACCTCCGCCTGAGGAGAGCCTCACCCCCCAGCCCCCTCTCCTTTGCTTCCGAGCAAAGGAGGGGGGGAGCAAATGCGGGGAAGGTGCATTAAGCCACGGCCCT
>JBPCMC010000102.1:0-9127 GCA_051002645.1 Thermomicrobiales bacterium | reverse complement strand
GGGCGTCGTTGTGCGCCCATGCCGGTGCGTCCGGCTCCTCGACGATGGCGCGGATGACCGTCTCCGGGTGCGCCGCGAAGATCGGCAGGTAACTGGCGGCGTGCCGCACCGCGCTGAGGACGAGCAGGCCGACTGGGGCGCGATCAGCCATGCGATGCCTCCCCGACTGTCACCGCTGCGCCACTCTCCAACGAGACCTGGGCGGCGAACGCCGCCGCTAATGCGCCCCGTACCTCCGCCGTCTTCACTATCGGCTCCTCATCGCCGTGCAAGGCCGCGATCCAATGGCGCAGTTGGTGGTACATCGCGTCGTCAATCGACGGGGAAGGGGTGTGGACACCGTCGCTGTACACTTGCGGCTCTTCCTCCGTGCTGTGGCTGAGGCTGCCCGCCTCGCCCACCGCGAGGATGCGGCGCAAGGAATCGCCGCGTGTGTGCAGCGCGTAGGCGATCTCCAGCAGCGCCATGCTGTCGTCATCGAAGCGCACCGTCATGTGAAAACTATCCGGGATGCCCATGGTCGGGGCGAAGGTGCGGAAGCCGCGCGTGAAGACGCGCGTCGGCTGCCGCCCGAAGAGCCAGACGGCGAGGTCGAGCGCGTGGATGCCGTTGTGCATCGGGTGGCCGCCCGAGCGCGCCGGGTCGAGTTGCCAGGCGCGCCAGCCGTCCGCCCAGACGTGCCCCGCGTACCAGGTGACGTGCAGCACCCGCAGTCGCCCGATTGCCCCCGCCGCGATTTCCCGCGCGATCTCCGCATTGACCGGCTGGAAGCGCGCCGTCTGCCCGATCATCAGTGAGACGCCGTGTCGCTCGGTCGCCGCCACCATCGCATCGAAATCGGCGAGCGAGAGGGCGGCGGGCTTCTCCACATGGACGGCCTTGCCCCGCTCCGCCGCCGCAATGGTGAGCGCTGCGTGCGTCTCGGAGGGCGTGCAAATATCGGCGGCATCAACCTCCGCCGACGCAAAGACCGCCGCCGGGTCGGTGGACCACTCCGCGCCGATCCGCGCCGCCAACGATTGCGCGCGCCCGCGATCGACATCGACGACGTGCGAGACGCGCGCATCGGGGATGCGCGCATAGGCGGCGGCGTGGTCCTGCGCGATGCCGCCCGCGCCAATCAGAGCGACGGAGCGAGTCATCGCGCCGTCTCTGCCGCGATGACGGGCGTGACGAGCGTGCCCAGCCCCTCGATCCACGCCTCCATCCGGTCGCCCGGTTGCAGGTATGTCTCCGTCGTCGCGCCGACGCCGGAGGGCGTGCCGGTGAGGATGATGTCGCCCGGTTCGAGCGTCATGAAGCGAGAGCAGAAGGCAATCGTCTCGGCGACGGTGAAGATCATGTCGGCCGTGGAGGCTTCCTGCCGCACGACGCCGTTGACGCTCAGGCGCATCGCCAGCGCCTGCGGGTCCGGCACCGCGTCGGCGGTGACGACGTAGGGGCCCATCGGCGCGAAACTGTCCGGCCACTTGCCGTTTAGCCAGTCGAAGAAGGCCATGCGCGGTGTCACCTCGCCGCGCTCGACACCCCAGTCGATCACGCGGCCGGAGATGTCGTTCGCCACGAGATACCCCGCGACCACATCGAGGGCATCGGCGGCATCGATCTGCTTGCAACGCCTGCCGATCACGACGCCAAGTTCGAGTTCGTAGTCCACCGCCTGCGAGATTTCCGGCGCGTAGACGGGCTCGCCCGCCGCGATGATCGCGGTGGACGGTTTGAGGAAGAGGAGCGGCACGGCATTCTTTTTCTGGACGTCGGCAACCTTGCTCTCGCGCACATGTTCCTGATAGTTCCCGGCGAGCGCGAGCAGTTTCGGCGGGCGGCGGAGCGGCGCGCACAATCGGACTGACGAGAGCGGCACGGATTGCCCGGCGGATGCCGCCCGCGCCCGTTGCATCCAGTCGTCGCCGCTTTCGAGCAGGGTCAAAAGGTCGCCCGGCCCGATGTCATGGACGCGCTCCGCCCCATCGTCGCCGCTGAGAAGGCCGTGCCGCAGTTGGTCATTCGCCCGATAACTGACGAGTTTCATGCCGCCTCCCTATCGTCCTGACAGATGACACGCGCGCTGTGATTGTCACCATGTGTACCCCGGCCCCGATTGACAGCCCCGCGTGTCAGTCCTAGGATGTCCTACAACCCGTGCGAATAGTATAGCGGGCAATGGAAGAGGAATGCAAGCATGGCGATCACCGAGCCGTTGCGCACGGAAACGATTTACCGCGCCGCGCAAGAGCGCATCAAGCAATACATCGTCGCGCATGATCTACGGCCCGGCGATCCAATCCCCACGGAGACGGTACTGGCGCGGGACCTGGGGATCAGCCGCAACTCGTTGCGGGAGGCGTTGAAGGCGCTCGCCACGTCGGGCGTCGTGGAGACGCGGCATGGGCTTGGCACGTATGTCGGGCAGGCGTCGCTCGCTCCGCTGATCGACGGCATGGCCTTCAATCTCGTGCTCAGTATCGGCCGCGATACGCAGACACTGCGCGAGATGCTGCAACTGCGCGAGATACTGGAAATGGAACTCGTGCGCCGCGTAACGGGTACGCATACGGCGGAGCAACGGGCGCGATTAGAGACGTGCGTCACGCGCATGGAGTCGGACGCCGCGCGGGACATCATGGACCCGCACATCGACCGCGCCTTCCACGACACGCTGTACGAACCGCTCGACAATCATGTCGTGACGCTGATCCTGCACGCCTTCTGGGACGTGCAAGACGGTGTCGAGGCGCAATTCCCGGAGGCGCCGCCGCTCGCGGCCATCAATGCACGCTGGCACCGGGACATCCTCGACGCGGTGCAATCCGGTGATGCCGCCGCCGCCGCTGTGGCGATGCGCGCGCAGTTCACCGGCGTGCGTGATCGCCTCGGCCTGCATGCCGATTGAGCGACCTGTCGGTGACGGAAACGCTCCAAGCACCCGCCCATCATCGCGCGGTAGGGGCACCCCTCGTGGATGCCCTCCCCGGCGATTCAGGCATCAGGGAGGGCACCCACAAGGGGTGCCCCTACGCATAGCAAATGCGCGCTCATCGAATCACATTGGGCTGTAGCCTGCCAAATCTTGCTGCGGCAACCACCCTGCTACCACTCTAAGAGATTGTCGAGGGCGCCCGCTGCAAGACAAATACCGGGTGGCTGATCGTCGCGTGCTCGAACTCCTCGGGTGAGGATTCCGCAGTGACGCCGAAGAAGCGACCCAAGGGGTTCCCACTTTCGATGAATGCTTTGAGGACAGGCGCCGCTTCCTCGCTGGGCAGTTCGACCGCACGGACCGCCTCTGCACGACGCCCACGGGTGAGGGTGGCCGCTCCCGCTGCCCGCAGATTGCGTACCCAATCCACCACGCCATAGGGGGCGAACAGGTAGCGCTTCCCGCCCCACTCAACGACTGATATCGGGGTGGTACGCGGCTCACCACTTTTCCGTCCCTGCACCGTGAGCAGATAGGTAGGGTGGCGCCCGAAGCCGACGAGCTTGATGCCCGAACGCAGGAGCGTCTTTGTCATGACATTCGCCAGATGGACAAAGCGTGGGACCGGAGATGTTGTTGCCATGTTCTCCCTCACATTCTCTGCGTAGATACATTGTCGTCAGAGCCATCAGCGGTAATCATCCCCAACAATGACGGTTGATCTGCCCCGCCCGCTCAGGACGAGGTCAGTCTCAACGCCAGCGCGGCTACGCTCAGCAGGAGGTACATGGCCGCATAGGCGAGCGAGTAGTCGCGTGCGCGCAGGTGGGTGATGATGGCACCGACAAAGAACAGGATGACGCCGACTGCGGCGGCCATCCCGATCAAGGGCACGCCGAAGCCGACCAGCAGTCCGAGCGCGCCCGCTGCTTTGAGGATGCCCAGCATGGTCAGCCACGATTCCGTCACGTCCGCCTTGGCCATGGCGACGAGGACCTGCTTATAGCGGACGAAGTCGGCCGTGGCCGCGCCGGCGAGCATGACAGCGAGCAGGACAGTGACGATGACATAGGCGGTAAACATGGGGACCTCCAATCATTTCTTGCATCCATTTCGTGGCAAAGACCAAGGCAGGCGGCGGGAACGCTCCCGTCGCGGCTGATTGCGTGGTCGTGGGCGCCGATCGGGTTCGGGCTGCTAGGGCGAACGGGGACGCTCGGGTACAGGAGCCAGCGCATGCAGCTTGTCGGGGTTCGTGACAACCCGGACGGCCTGGATGCGCGCGTCCACGATGTCCAGCGTCAGGACGGCGGTGTCCCCCCGCTCGGTCGTGATGGTGAAGCCCGGCTGCCCGTTCACCATCGCGAGTTGCCATTGGAATGTGCCGGATATCTTCGGCATGATGCCGAGGATGAACGTGGCGACGTGCTTCGCGCCGACGATCGGCCGGAGCGCGGCGGTCATCTTCCCGCCGCCGTCCGTCCAGAGCGTCACGTCGTTGGCGAGCGTCGCGAGCAGACCGGAGAGGTTGCCGTCGGTGACTGCGGCGATGAACTGCTGCGTGAGTTGCTCCCGATGGACCGGGTCGGGGTCGAAGCGTGGGCGCCGCGCGTGGATCTGCTGGCGTGCCCGCCGCGCGATCTGGCGGCAGTTCGCCTCGCTCTTGCCGATGATGCCCGCGATCTCATGGAAGTCGTAGGCGAAGACGTCGTGCAGCAGGAAGATCGCCCGCTCCACGGGCGTGAGGCTTTCGAGCAGGACGAGGAAGGCCATCGAGAGCGACTCGTGCAACACCGTCGTATCGGCCATGTCCGGTTCCCCCTCCGAGATAATCGGCTCGGGCAGCCACGGACCGGGGTACGTCTCCCGCCGCGCCCGCGCCGTGTGCAGATGGTTGATGCTCTGGCGCGTCACGATGGTGGAAAGAAAGGCCCGCGGCGATGCCACGACGATGTCGCCGCGACGCTGCCAGTGCAGGTATGCCTCCTGCACGATGTCTTCGGCATCCATCACGCTGCCGAGCATTCGGTAGGCGATGGCGAAGAGGAGCGGTCGGAGCGTATCGAAGGTTTCGGCATCCTGTATGGTCGCGTTCATCATGGGGGAACACCTCTCGGTAGGGCTACGTACGTGGTCAGGCACGTGGCGGGCCGTTGCGTGTGGGCCGTCAACTCCTCGTTGACCGGCTCTGACAGTATAGTCAAGTCAGCGCCACCGAATGTGACACAACGATGCAGAGTGACCGTTGCATCCGCCTATCGAACGCGCTCCGGCATCGTTCGCACTACGCGCGCAAGCCCAATGCGGTTCACCGAGTCCAGCCAATAGATTACCCCTCTGACACCTCGCCCCGGTATCATCCCTGCGTATACTGATGCGCATGTCGCCCCGTGCCCGCGTGGTTGACGCGGAGCGTGCGGGCGGCATCGACGAGGAGCGTGATGATTTTGGATACCGCACCGCAACCGACCGCACCGGGAGAGAGTCTGGACGTCACGCTGCTCTCGCAGGGGGAGCAGACGGGGCAGGAGATCGCCACGAAATTAGCCGCGTTCATCCGTGGCGCGCAGCAAAGCCTCGATCTGGCGGTCTATGATCTCCGGTTGAGCGATCCGCTCAAGGCAATCGTCGCGGGCGCGTTGCAGGAGCGCGCGGCGGCGGGTGTGGCGATCCGTATCGCCTACGACGCGGACAAGCCGGAGCCGCCGCAGGTGGCGCAGGGCATGGACCCCGCGCCGCCCGGCACGGGCCGGTTCGTCCAGTCGCTCGGCTATCCATTTCGCCGCATCGGCGGGCCGAAGTTGATGCACAACAAGTATATCGTCCGCGATCTGCCCGACCCGGACGCGCCGGACGACGCGACGGGCGCCTGCATCTGGACAGGCTCGACGAACATGACCGACGATTCGTGGAACGTCGAGGAGAACAACATCCTCCAGATCGCCTCGCCGGAATTGGCGCGCTTCTACGCGCGCGACTTCGCCGACCTCTGGCAGGCGGGCGACATCGGCACGAGCGGTTCGTTCGACACGAGCCCGGTGACGTTGCAGTACGCCGGTACGCCTGTCAACGCGCGCGTCTACTTCTCGCCGGGGCGCGGGCCGCAGATCGACGCCGCCGTCGCGGAGCGCGTCTCGGCGGCGCAACGGCGGGTGCGTATCTGGAGCATGTTGCTCAACTCCGGGACGCTGATTGCCGCGCTCGGCGATTTACTTGCGGCGGGGCAGGTGCAGGTCAGTGGTCTCTACGACCGGACGCAGATGGCGAGCGTGCTGACACAGTGGCAGGATGTACCGCACAACGTCTGGAAGATCGACGCGATCCGGCGGATCATCGCGCAGGCGGGGCTGATCGGCAAAACGACGACGCCCTACCGTCCGGACACGATCCACGACTTCATGCACGCGAAAGTACTCGTCGTCGATGACACGGTGATCACCGGCTCGTACAACTTCTCCCGGAGCGCCGAGTTCAACGCCGAGAATCTGCTAATCCTGGATAACGCCGCGCTCGCCGAGCACTACAGCGCCTACATCGATCATCTGATGGCGAAATATCAGACACAACCGTTGGCGCGAATCCTCCCCGGCGACGCGCCGTCTGACCCCGCCCTTCGCCGGTCGTGACCGGAAGGCGTAGCGGAACGCATCATTCGCCGCGCGAACGTGAGCCGGCTGCAGAACCTGCCAGGAACAAACCGCCAAGAGGAGATGTACCACAGAGGACACAGAGGACATAGAGAACAAAAAGGGAACCCCGGAATCCTCTGTGTTCTCTGTGGCTCTCTGTGTCCTCTGTGGTAAATCCCCCCTCAGCGCGCGCCGGTTGCGCTTCGCCGTCGCACCAGGGCATCGGCGATGACGGCGATGAGGAGGACGCCGCCCTCCACCATCTGCTCGACATCCGTGCCCTGGCCGGTGAGCGCCAGTCCGTTGAGCAGGCTGCCGACGATCAGCGAGCCGAGAATGACTGCCCAGACCGAGCCGCGGCCCCCGAAGAGGCTGACGCCGCCGATCACCGGCGCAGCGATCGCGTTCAGCACGAGCGTTGGGTCGATTGCCGAGGTTGCCGAGAGCTGCCGCGACGCCTGGAAGATGCCGCCCAGGGCGGCGAGCGTAGATGCGAGCGTGAAGACGATGATCCGCAGCCGGACCACATCGATGCCCGCCCGCCGTGCTGCCTCCGGATTGCCGCCGACCGCGTAGACGTGCAGGCCGAAGGCGGTGCGCCGCATGACGAGGAAAAAGAGCAGAATCAAGCCGATCAGGAGCATCGCGGTCAGGGGGACACCGCGATACGACTGGAAGAGCAACGCTCCGCCAATCGCCAGGACGCCGATGACGCCGATGCGCAGTGCCAGTTCCGTCGGGGAAATAATCGGTAAGCCACTGCCCTGGCGTTTCGCGCGCTCTCGGATCAAGGCGAGCGCATACATTGCCACGCCGATCACCGGTATGCCGACACCGGCATATGCGGGCAAGTAGGTCGTCGCGATATCGAGCAGTTTCGGATCTCGGATGGGGAGCGTCGTCGTGGGCAGCATGATGTGTAGGAGCAAGCCTTGGTAGCCGATCAGCGCTGCCAGCGTGACAATGAACGCCGGCACGCGCACGACGGAAATGAAGAAGCCGTTGATCGCGCCGCAGACTGCGCCGACGAGGAGTGCCACCAGGATCGCAATTGGCCACGGCACGCCATGCGTGTAGGAGAGCACGCCCATTGCCCCCGCCCCGAGCCCGCTCACGCTGCCGAGCGAGAGATCGATTTCACGGACGAGCAGGACGAGGACCGACCCGAGGGCGAGCGTGCCGATCGTGATGATTTCTTGGATCATCTCGGTCAGGTTGCGCGCGCGCAGGAAGTTGCCACCCGTCGCGATCTGGAAGTAGACCGCGATGATCAGGAGGGCGAGGACGACGGGAATCTGCCCAAGGTCGCCGCGCAGCCGCCGGGTGAGCGCGTTCGCTGGGCGAATGCCCCTGGCGGGCGGCGGTGGCACCAACTCCTGCGTGTCGAGCGTCTCGCTACTCATTGCGCCACCTCCGATCCCTCGTGCGGGGAGCCCGCTGCGTTCGATTCCTGCATGATGCCGCCGAATTCCGCGCCGGTAATTGCCGCGACGATCTGCTCCGAGGAGGTCGTGCCGATCTCGAACGATCCGACGCGCCGCCCGAGCCGGAGGACGAAAACGCGATCCGCCACCTCGAAGACATCCGCCAGGTTGTGCGAAATCATCACGACCGCGAGCCCCTGTTCGCGGAGTCGCCCGATCAGATTGAGCACTTGCCGCGTCTGGACGACGCCGAGCGCTGCCGTCGGCTCATCGAGGAGGAGTACGGCGGGATCGCGCAGGACGGTCTTTGCCACGGCGATCGATTGCCGCTGGCCGCCGGAGAGCGACGCGACGATCGTGCGTACCGAGGGGATTTTGACATCGAGTTGGCGCAAGATCTGGTTGGTGCGCGCTTCCATCTGCGTCTCATCCAGTTGCTTCACCAGCCCGGGGACGATGGTTTGTTGTGCTTCGCGACCGAGATACAGGTTCGCGACCACATCCAGGTTATCGCAGAGTGCGAGGTCCTGATAGACCGTCTCGATGCCCATCTGCGTCGCGTCGTTGGGGCTGGTGATGTGCACCGCCTTGCCGTCGCGATAGATAGTACCGGAATCGGCCTGAATAACGCCGGCCAGTATCTTGACCAGCGTGGACTTCCCCGCGCCGTTGTCGCCAACGAGGCCGACCACCTCGCCCGCGTGGACCTCGAAATCGACATCGCTGAGCGCCTCTACCGCGCCATACGCCTTGCTGATATCGGTCACGCGTAAGCGCGGTTCACCGCGCGCGCGCGCGCCTCCAGCTGACTGCGTTTGCGCTCCGCCGCTACCGCTGTTTCTCGCTACCATTCTGACCTCCGCGGACATATCGAACTGCGCTGATGAGAACTGATGCGCCCCTCCGCGCAAAGGGAGGGGTGCGCGCGGTGCGCACCCCTCCCATGCAACCGCACGCGCGGTCGCAGTCGCTAGCACAGCCCCCCAGTGCCTGCAGGCAAATCCTTACACAGGTCTGCCTTCGTGAGGAACCCGTCCGCGACCACCGTCGTTGCGACATTACTCTTGTCGACGGCGATCACCTGGTTGAATATCGAGGGAATCGTTGCGCCGCCGGTCGTCTTGCTCTGCCCAGTCGCGATCTCCGCCGTACTG
>JBPCMC010000101.1:0-26307 GCA_051002645.1 Thermomicrobiales bacterium | reverse complement strand
CTAGTGCTTGCTCAGGAGACCTCTTTGAGCATTATCGGGACGGCGTCGTTTCTGTCAGTTTCAGCCGGGCTGCTCCGCCCGCGTTGTTGTTCATTCTGCCGCCAAACCACCATGCTCGACTGCCTCTTCTGAGCAAGCACTAGACTATCCTATTCCCTCTTGACAAAGGAGAGGGCCAAGGGGGGGAGGTTTCCCATTCCTTAATTCCGCAGCGCCTTCCCCGTCTCCAGCATCGCGCGAATGCGCTCCTGAGTCTTGTGATTTTGCAGGAGCCGCAGAAATGCCTCCCGTTCGAGGCGGAGGAAGTATTCTTCGTCCACCCATTGCGGCGCGGAGAGATCGCCGCCGCAGAGGACGGTCGCCAGTTCCCGGCCAATCGTCGCGTCGTGGACGGAGAGGAAGCCGCCTTGACGGTACTGGTGGATGCCGACGAGCAGGGAGGCGAGCGCCCCTTGCCCGGCGGCGTAACAATTCTTCCCCGGCAGCGGCGGCTGGTAGCGCGCGTCGGCGAGGTCGAGCGCCATCCGCTTCGCCTCCGACAGCAGGCGGTCCCGGCCGAGGACGATCCGGTCGTGCTCGCCGAGGTAGCCGAGGTCGCGCGCTTCGGCGGCGCTCGTGCTCACCTTCGCCTGGAAAATCGTCTCCAGCACGCGGCGGAGGGCAGGGACGGGGTCGATGCTCCCGCCGCGCATCGCCGGGGAGGCGATGCGGCGCACCAGTTCCTTGCAGCCGCCCCCGCCGGGGATCAGCCCGACGCCCGCCTCAACGAGTCCCATGTACGTCTCTCCCTCCGCGCAGATCGCCGCGCTGGCGAGCGAGAGCTCAACGCCGAGGCCGAGTGTATTGCCGAACGGCGCGGCGACGACCGGCTTGGGCGAGAAGCGCAGCCGCTGGATCATCTGGTGCCCGGCGCGCAGATAGCCCGCCAATGCATCGGGGCCGCCGCTCAGCGCTATTGCGCCCACCTCTTTCAGATCGACCCCGGCGGAGAAGTATTCGCCCTGATTGCCGATCACCATCGCGCACCATGCGCCGTCTTCTTCCAGCATCGTCAGCGCGCGGCCGAGGAGTTCCATCGCGTCCTTGCCGACGGCGTTCGCGCGGCTATGGAACTCCAGGCAGAGTACGCCGTCGCCGATGTCGACGAGACTGGCGCTCCTCGCTGCGGCGACTTCCTTCCCCGCCGTCTTGAGCGCGGCGAGATCAATCTGCTCCGCGTCGCGCCGGACGGGTTCGTATCGCTTCGTGATCGGGCTGTATGCCTCGTCGCGCCCGTTCTCGGTGCGATAGAAGGTCGTGTGCCCCGCCGCCAGCATCTCCTTCACCCAGGGCGCGACGGCGATACCGGATTTTTCCATCCGGGCCACCGTCTCCACGACGCCGAGCAGGTCCCACGTCTCGAAGATGCCGTGCTGCTGCGCGAAGCCCCAGCGCATCGCGTCGTCGATGGCGACAATGTCGTCGCTGATCTCCGGGACGCGGCGGGCGGCATAGGCGAGCGTCGGAACAATCGTCGCCGCGATCAACTGGGCGTAGCGGTCGCCGCCGTCCGCGCCGTCCATGATGAAGCGCAGCCGCTCGCCGAGGTCCCGAATGGCGCCCGCCTCCGCGAGCAGGGGGATGGCCGGCTCCTGCGGCGGACGGTATTCCAGCGTGTCGAGGTCGATGACCTGGAATTCGCGCTTGCCGCCCGGACCGTCCACACGCTTGTAAAAGCCCGCGCCGACCTTGTTGCCGCGCCGCCCCGCCGCGATCATCCGCTTCAACGGCTCCGGCACGCGATACTCGTCGCGCGACTCGTCGTCCGGCACGAGGTCGTAGAGATTCTCGGCGACATCGACCATGATGTCCACGCCCGCGAGGTCAGCGAGGCGGAACGAGGCCGTCTTTGGTCGCCCGATCAGCGGCCCGGTGAGCGCGTCCACCTCCTCAATCGAGAAGCCGTGATCGAGGGCGTAGTGCATCCCGGTCATGCCGCTGTAGGTGCCGATCCGGTTGGCGATGAAGTTCGGCGTGTCCTTGCAGCGCACCGTGCCTTTGCCGAGCACGCGCTCCGCGAACGCGCGCATCCGCGTGGCGACCGCCGGGTCGGTATCGGCGGTCGGGATGATCTCCAGCAGCTTCATGTAGCGGGGCGGGTTGAAGAAATGGGTGCCGAGGAAGTGGCGGCGGAAATCATCGGACCTCCCCGCCGCGATCTGGTGGAGGGGAATGCCGGAGGTATTCGAGGTGACGATGCTGCCCGGCTTGCGCGCCTCCTCGATGCGGGCCATCAGTGCCTGCTTCGGGGCCAGTTGCTCGATGACAACCTCGATAATCCAATCCGCCTCGCCGACGCGCGCGAAATCGTCGGCGAAGTTGCCGAGCATGATCCGCGCCGCCACCGCGCTATAGAGCGACGCGGGCCGAGACTTCATCATCCGCTCGAACCCGGCGCGCACGATCCGATTGCGGACGGCCTTGCTCTCCAGCGTTAGCCCCTTCGCCGCTTCCTCAGTCGTCAGCGCATTCGGCGCGATGTCGAGCAGCGTCACCAAGAGCCCGGCGTTCGCGCAGTGTCCGGCAATCGCCGCCCCCATCGTCCCGGCCCCCAGCACCGCTACCCGTCGTATCGTGTCACTCATACAGCCTCCTGATCGAAACCGATTGAACCGCAGAGACGCAGAGAACGCAGAGAGGGAAGGGGAGAAAAAAGACCCTTGATGGGAAACACGTTCGAGGATTCTGCATCTCTTTCTTTTGCTTCTCTCTGCGTTCCTCTGTGCTCTCTGCGTCTCTGCGATTCAATCGATTTCCGTCATGCCCCTGAGACGGGGGCGAGGTGCTTCGCGTCGTCGCGCAGGACGCGGCGGAGGACCTTGCCCGTCGGCAGTTTCGGCAGTTCGTCGCGGAACTCGAACTGCCGGGGCACCTTGAAGGTGGCGAGGCGCGCCCGGCAGTATTCGGTCAGTTCGTCCGCAGTCGCGCTTTGTCCGCTCTTGAAGGCAACGAAGGCCATCGGCTTCTCGCCGCTGTAGGCATCCGGCATCGGCACGACAGCGGCTTCCTGAACGGCGGGGTGGCGATAGAGCACTTCCTCCACCTCGCGCGGCCAGACCTTGAAGCCGCCCGCGTTGATCATGTCCTTCTTGCGGTCCACGATGGTGTAATAGCCATCATCGTCCATCGTGGCGATGTCGCCCGTATGGAACCAGCCGCCGCGCAGCGCCTCGGCGGTCGCTTCGGGGTTCCGCCAATAGCCGATCATGATGTTGTCGCCGCGCAGGAGGATTTCGCCCTCCGCGCCGGGCGGTACGTCGTTGTCGTCATCGTCGACGAGCCGCGCTTCCACGCCGGGGATCACCGGCCCAATCGTGCCGGGCTTACTGACCCCGCCGGCAGCGTTGCTATGGCTGGCCGGCGATGCCTCGGTGAGGCCATAGCCCTCCGAGATTTCGACGCCCGTCCGCTCGCGGAAGGTTTCGAGCACCTGCACGGGCAGCGCCGCCGCGCCGGAGCCCGCAAGCCGCAGGCTGGACAGATCGTAGTTCGCCAGATCGGGGTGGTTGACCCACGCGACATACATCGGCGGTGCGCCGGGGAGCATCGTGCAGCGGTGCTTCTGGATTTGTTCAAGCACCCCGGTGGCGTCGAACCGGGGGATGAGCACGATGGTCCCGCCTGCACGGAGCATCGCCGTCATGCAGACGTTCATCCCATAGATGTGGAAGAGGGGCAGGACGAGGAGCATGCGATCCTCCGGGCCGATATCGTAGCCGGGGATCCGCTCGCACTGCTCGCAGTTAGCGATGAAGTTGCGGTGCGTGAGCATCGCCCCCTTCGACCGCCCGGTGGTGCCGGAGGTGTAGCAGATCGTCGCCAGGTCCTGCGGCGCGATCGTCACCGGCGCGTGCTCCGGCGCGGAACCGTCCGCCAGTGCGCTCCATGGCGTCGTGCCCTCCGGTGCCTCACCCGTGCCAACGAAGATCACCTGTGTAACAGACGGCACGGCGGGCAATGCCTCCGCCGCGCCGGGATAGAAGAGTTCGTGGACGATGAGCGCCGTCGCTTCGCTGTCGTTCAGGACGTAGGCGATCTCTTCCGCCCTATAGAGGACGTTAATCGGCACGACGACCCCACCGATGCGCTGCACGGCGTAATAGGCGATAACGAACTGCGGGATGTTCGGCAACAGGATTGCCACACGGTCGCCGTGCGCGATGCCGCGCGCCGCCAACCCGTTCGCGGCGCATTCAATCGCCGCGTCGAGGGCCGCGTAACTGATCGGAGTGTCCTGAAAGATGATCGCGGCCTTCGTGCCGTCACGCCGGGCGACATCGCGCACCACCTCGGCAAGCGTCGCTGGACTGGCGGGCATTCCCATCCTCCTACCGCTCCCTATGGGGACCACTGCAAGGTTTCGCGCATCGTATCACATGATGGCCGTTTGACGGTCGTCCGAATTGCGTTACGATTGGCCGACAGGGATGCCCCCGCCCCCGCCCCTCCGCCCGCAAGCGGGGGAGGGGAGCTTGATCGGGCGAGATAGATAGCCGAGAGCCGCTACGAACGCAACACGCGAGGCACCCCTCCCCGCATGGCGGGCGGGGGGGCGGGGGCGGGGGCAACAAGAAAGGAGAGGCGGCTGCCTCTCCTTGTCTGGATACGATGGGATGGGGATTAGACGCGGCGCGAGTAGTGCTCGACGATCAACCGCTCGTCCACCAGGATCGGGATCTCGGAACGCTCGGGAATGGCGACGAGGCGACCGGCCATTGCGTTGCGGTCGAACGTCATGTAGTTCGGCACGCTCGCGTGCTGGTCGAGCGCGTCGAGGACGATCGGGTTCTCGCGCATCTTCGGCGCGAGCGAGATCGTGTCGCCGGGCTGGACGCGGTAGGAAGGAATGTCCACCTTCTTGCCATTCACCTGCACATGCCCATGGTTGACGAACTGGCGCGCGCCCCAGATCGTCGTCGAGAAGCCGAGGCGATGGACAACATTGTCCAACCGGCATTCGAGCAATTGCAGCAGCGTCGTGCCGCTGTTACCGGGGCGGGCGACCGCCTCTTTCATGTAGTTGTACATCTGCTTCTCAAGCACGTTGTAGTAATAGCGGAGTTTCTGCTTCTCGATCAGCCGCTTCGCGTACTCGGACTGCTTGGAGCGGCGGCGGTTGCCCTGGGGCGCCTGGCCCGGCGGGTTCGGGTGCCGCTTGAGGATCTTGACGTACTTCGGCGAGTTCGTCATCGCCATGCCGAAGCGGCGCATCTCTTTCGCCTTCGGGCCGGTATAGTTTGCCATCTGCGGGACATCCCCCTCATGTTCTCGGCTCTCGGTTCGCGGTCCGACGTTCGTGGACACCATCAATCGCCGCAGCCGCGCGGACAGACGAACAGTGTACGCAGGATGGGCGATCCCGTCAAGGCCCTTTTTCGAGTGGGCAGTGGGCAGCGAGCAGTAAGCAGCAACACTCGAAGCCGATACGTAACAATGTCATCTAGGGAATGGCCTTGCGAAGCGCATGATACCGACTGCCGACTGCCCACTGCCCACTACAGATACCAGTGCGGGGCGCGGCGGAGGTGGGGCCATTGGTCGGGGTCGTGCGAGAGGAACATGCGTGCGTCGTGCTCGCCCGCAAGACGGAGGAGGCGGCTGCGGCTCGCCTTCCATGCCGCCGGGTCCGGGCCGGCGCCGGTGCTGGTGCCGTCGATGCACTCGCGCATCGGTAATGCATCGATCGGCAGTATAACCGCGCCGGTCTCGGGCAATGCGACTATCACCGAGATATGACCGACCGCGTGCCCCGGCGTGTGGACGACGGTCACACCCGGCGCGAAGGTAGCGATCTCCTCGTCCGGCAGCGAGCGATAGGCGTCGGCGGCGCTCAGGAAGTCCCGCTTCCCGACGCGCGGGTTGACCTGTTTCGCCCATGCTTCGAGGCAATCCTGGCGCACAAAAACGGTCGTCTGCGGGAAGAGATGCGTCTGGCCGCAGTGGTCCCAATGGAGGTGCGAGAGGATGACGGTGTCGATGCTATTGGTGGAGACGCCCATCTGCTGCAGCCGGTTTGGTAGGAGATCGTTGAAGGTCATCACGGCGGGCATCAATCCGGCCGATGGCGTCCCTTCATAGGTCGCGTCCGGATGGCCGATATGGTCGGGGTGCATTCCCGTATCGACCAGGATGCGCCGCCCATCATCCGTCTCGATCAGCGCGCTCCAGACCGGCACATGAATGCGCACGCCGACATCGACGCCCGGTGTGACGACGCGCCCTTTATCGAGGTAGACGGAACCTCCGGGGAGCAATGCGAGACGCATCGCGGCCCTCCTCTACGATCCTGACTGATGGTACGCCGGGCGCCATTGTACACGCTATTTGAGAATCAGTCGCCCAGCGTAGCGGTCGAGATCATCGAGCGTCTCACGATAGAGATCAGGAATGTCCGGCAGCGCGTCGCGCGCGAAGAAGCGGGCATCGACCGTCTCATCAGTCTCTACTTGGAGCGTGCCGTTCCACGTATCCACGCGAAAGACGAACGCGAGCATCTGATGTTCACCGCCGTATGCGTTCGTGAAGGCGAAGCGCGATGCGGAATAGATAGCGATCAGCGTCGCCCCGGTTACGTCCAGCCCCGTTTCCTCGCGCACTTCCCGGTGGAGGCAATCCCAGACCGACTCGCCAAGTTCCATACTCCCAGCGGGGAGTACCCAGGCGCCGTTGTCGCTGCGACGAACGAAAAGGACGCGCCTTTCACTGTCCGTGATGATCGCCCGCGCGCTGGGTGCGATGATTCTGCGGTTGCCGACCATCGCACGGAGTTGTCCGAGATAGGAGTCTTCAAAGCGAATGGTCATGCCGCCTCCCCAATCAATCATCCTTCTCTCTCATTGGTCATGGATGGTACCGCAAACACATCGGCATCACCCGTAATTTGTAACTCTTGATGCCGCATCGTCGTATAATGGGATGAGGAAGCGTGTTCCTCCACGGTGCTTCGGAGAGGTTGGAAAAGAATGGCACGTTCAATGTCCGGCGTTCGGCTAGCGGTCTTTCTGATTGTGGCCGCGCTGCTCGCGTTCATCATCGCGAAGGTACTGGCATTCGCGTTGCACCTTTTCTGGGTGCTGACGGGCTACGTCTTCGCCTTCGTCATCGCGATCGTGCTGCTCTCGTGGGCGTGGGGCAAACTGTCGAAGCCGTCCCGCAGCGAGCACATGACCCAGGACGATGGGCGCGACGAGTTCGGGCGGCGGCGGTACTAGCCCACCCCCAGCCCCTCCCGACGCGGGAGGGGAGCACGCGGAGAAAGCGACGGGTAATCCGTGAAAGATACGCGCCCGCATCGTTGTAGATAAAAGGCCGTGATGCTGCGTACCTGCTCCCCTCCGGGCGCCCTCTGGGCAGTATCGGGAGGGGCTGGGGGTGGGCAAAAAGAGGGACGGCGCGCTGCCGTCCCTCTTTCGTGTTGCGGGTTGAATCGGGCGGTGGTTACTTGCCCTTGGCGGCCATCCGGCCCGTCTTGGTCAGGGTGCGGAGGGCGCGGGTGGAAATCTGGATGCGCACCATCTTGCCGTCGATCATCACGCGCTTCTTCTGCACATTCGGCAGCCAGTACCGGTTCGTGCGGTTCTTGGCGTGCGACACATTGTGCCCGAAGGAGCGTTGCTTGCCGGTAATCTCACACTTCATTGCGTTTCGCTTCCTTTGCCACTCTCCGCGCCAACCGCTACAATGGCGGGGCGGACGAATTGATGCACCGTGAGTGTCGCGCCCGAACGGCACCGTTCGATGCCGCAGCCTGCGTATGCTACCATCCTGCCCGCGTCGATGCAAGTGATGGGCTACGCACCGATGACGATGGTACTGGAAGAGCCGATGTACGACGGGAACGACGCACCGGGGCGGGTCGTCGTCTCGGCGCGGGCAATCGGCTCCGTGGCGTATCAGGCGACCCTCGGCTGCTACGGGATCGTCGAGTTGGTGCCGCAGAATCTGCGCAGTCGGGTCGGTCGTCGCCTGGGCCACCCGCCGCCGCCCGACGCGCGCGACGGCATCGCCGTGCAGATGGACGGCGACCGCATCACGGTCACGCTGCACGTCGTCGTGGAATACGGGCTGCCGATCGCGGCGGTGGCGCACAACGCGATACGGACGGTCTTCTTCGCCGTCGAGCGGGCGTTCGGCTTCCGGCCCGAGGCGGTCAATGTCCATGTTCACGGGCTACGTTTTAGCGACGAGCGGGGAGAGCGGGCGGAATGAGCACGGAGACAGGGCGGGGGGCGCAGGTGGCGCGGCAGCAGGAATCGAGCGAACCGGAGCATACGGCGGTCTCCTGGGCGGTCGTGGACGGCGCGGGACTGGTCCGCGCCTTGCGCGCGGGCACCGGCTGGCTGGAGCGGAATCTCGCTGCCGTCAATGCGCTCAATGTCTTCCCGGTGCCGGATGGCGATACGGGCACGAACATGTTCCTGACCATGAAGGCCGCCTATGACGCCGCAGCGGAAGGCGGCGAGTCCGACGGGCGCTCCGCCGGCGAAGTCGCGAGCCGGGCCGCGTACGGCGCGCTGATGGGCGCACGGGGCAACAGCGGCGTCATCCTCTCGCAGATTTTTCGCGGCATGGCAAAGGCGCTGGACGGGCACGCGACGCTCGATGGCGCGCTGCTCGCAGCCGCATGTACGGAAGCCTCCGTGATGGCATACAAGGCAGTCATGAAACCCGTTGAGGGGACGCTGCTCACCGTCTCGCGCGGCGCCGCTGAGTCCGCCGAGGCGGTGGCACGCTCGGGCGGCGACGTGCAAGCCGTCCTCGATGGCGCGCTCGCCGGGGCGCGCGCGACGCTGGCGAAGACGCCGGAGATGCTGCCGCTCCTGCGCGAGGCGGGCGTGGTGGACGCCGGGGGGCAGGGGTACGTCATCATCCTCGAAGGGATGCGGCTGCACCTCGCGGGCCGGAGCGTCGAGGCGGAAACGTTGCCGGAGATCGCCCCGGCGGGCACGACGATGGCCTTCGATGTCGGTGCGCTGCAGGAGAAGCACGGCGCAGACGATTACGGCTACTGCACGAACTACCTCCTCACCGCCGCGCCGGGCACGGCGCTCGATTTCGCCGCCATCCGGGAAACGATGGCCGGGATGGGGCATAGCGCGGTGATCGTCGGCGACGAGCAATACGTGAAGGCGCATATCCACACGACCGATCCCGGCGCGCTGCTTTCCTATGCCGTGACGCTCGGCTCGCTGACGCAGATCAAGATCGACAATATGGATCTGCAGGTGGAAGCGCTCGATGGCGGGCCGTCGGATGCACCGGCTACAGGTGTCTCGGTCGTCGCAGTGGCGGCGGGAGAGGGCCTGTCCGCCGTCTTGCGCGGGCTCGGCGCGGCGCGTATCGTCCGGGGCGGCCAGACGATGAATCCGTCCACGCAGGAACTACTCGACGCGATCAACAGCGCGCCGACCAACGACGTGATCCTGCTGCCGAACAACGGCAATGTCGTCCTCACCGCGCGGCAAGCGGCGGAGATGTCAACCCGGCGGGTCCGCGTCGTGCCGACGAAATCCATCCCACAGGGGATCGCGGCCCTCTCCGCCTTCACCTTCACCGCCGATCTCGACACGAACGCCGCCGCGATGACCGAGGTGGCGAGCGATATGCACACGGGGGAAGTGACACGGGCGGTGCGCGACGCGACGATTGGCGGCGTCGCCGTCACGTCTGGGGCAGTGATCGGCCTGCTCGACGATGTCCTCACCGTTTCCGGTGACGATGGCGCGACGGTGGCGCTCGAACTCCTGGATTTGATGAACGTCGGACAGGCCGAATTGGTGACCCTCTACACGGGCGCCGATGTCTCCGACGCGGACGCGGACGCGGTGCGGACGCGCATCGCATCACGCTATCCGAACGTCGCCGTCGAGATCGTCGCCGGCGGCCAGCCACACTACGATTTCATCCTGTCGGTGGAATAATCGCCCTAACCCCCCGGCCCCCTTCCCCACCGGGGAAGGGGGAGACGTAGGGGCGTATAGCATACGCCCTCTCGATTGGGCAGGGTGGTTCTTCGTAGGCCATAGCACGTCATACACGTCACCCCTTTCCGTTTCGGGAGGGGCTGGGGATAGAAAAAAGGAGGCGGGAGTGGCGGAGCCAGGGCGGGTGCGGATCGTGACGGACAGTACATCGGACATTTTGCCGGAGTTGCGCGAGCGGTATGGAATCGTCACCGTGCCGCTGACCGTGCAGTTCGGCACGGACATTTATCGGGACGGGATCGACCTCACGCCGGAGGAGTTTTTCGCCAAGCAGGAGGAGGGGCCGTTCCCGACGACTGCCCAGCCGCCCGTCGGCGCGTTCGAGGAGACATACCGGCAGTTGCAGGCCGAGGGCGCGTCCGGCGTCTGCGCCATTATCTTCTCCTCGAAACTGAGCGGTACTTATAACTCCGCCGCGCTCGCCGCCAGGAATCTCGCGGGCGAGTTCCCAGTCGAAGTGATCGACACATTGAGTGCGTCGATGGGCGTCGGCTATCTGGCGCTCGAAGCGGCGCGGATGGCGGAGGAGGGCGCGTCGCTCGAGGCGATCAGCGCCCGCGTGCGGGAGTTGATGCAGGAGGTGGAAGTGCTCTTCCAAGTTGAGACGCTCAAATGGCTCGAACGGGGCGGGCGGATCAATAAGGCGAAATCCTTGCTCGGTTCGGTGCTCTCGATCAAGCCACTCCTGCGCCTGCACGAAGGGCAATTAGAGCCCTTCCAGCAGCCGCGGACGCGCTCCAAGGCGATTGAGGCGACGATTGAGTGGATTAAGAGCTTCCCCGACCCTGCGGGTGTGACCGTCTTCCACGACGGCGCCGCCGCGACGCGCGCGGAAGTCGAGGGCATCGCGGACCGGCTTGCGGCATGGATACCGCGCGAGCGGATCACCGTCGCGCAGTACAGCTCGATTTACGCTGTGCATCTCGGCCCGCGCGCGACGGGGGCGATCATCTTGAAGCGGTCCTGACGGCGAAAGGGAGCGAGGGCGCAATGGGAACGGACGGCTATGCGGAGGTCAACGGGGTTCGCCTGCACTATGTGTCGGAGGGAGAGGGAGACCTGATCCTCTTTCTGCACGGCTTCCCGGAGTTCTGGTACGCCTGGAAGGATCAACTCGCCGCTCTCGGCACGGATCACCGCGCCGTCGCTGTCGATATGCGGGGATACAACCTTTCCGAGAAACCTGCCGCAGTCGAGGCGTACCGAATACCGCTCCTCGTGGACGATGTGCGGGCGCTGATCGCGCACCTCGGCTACCGAACCTGCACGCTCGTTGCGCACGACTGGGGCGGTGTGGTGGCGTGGGCGTTCGCGATACGCCACCCGGAGATGCTCGACCGGCTCGTCATCATCAACGCGCCCTATCCGGCGATCTTCGGGCGGGAGTTGCGCGAGAATCCGGCACAGCAGCGCGCCAGCGCGTACATGGTGACGTTTCGCAGTCCGCAGGCCGAGTCGATTCTGTCCGCAAATAACTACGCGGCGCTCACCGACGGTATCCTCGATTCCTCCGCCTTCACGGACGAGGATCGGGCGGCATACATCGCGGCGTGGTCACAACCTGGCGCGCTCACCGGTGGCCTGAACTATTACCGCGCTACAGCCATTGGCCGACCGACGGCTGAATCTGCCGGCACATCGGTGGGAAGTGACGATGTGCCACCCCTCACGGTGCCTACCCTCGTCATCTGGGGCGAACGCGATCCTTTTCTGCTCACGGGCAACCTGGACGGATTGGATGGTGTCGTCGCGGATTTGACAGTTGTGCGCATCCCGGAAGGGACGCACTGGGTCGTCCATGAGATGCCGGAGCGCATCAACAAGGAAATACGCAATTTCCTGATTTCACACTGATTCCGTCGGCAAAACGTAGTAGAATAGCCCGACTGGTATACGCGGTGATACCGTCGCGTGGTACACTCTGTACGGACAGTACGGACGGATACGAAGGGCCTGCCATGGCAGCATCGGCCGAAACAGGCAAAGTAAGCAAACGCGACGAGTTGCTCGCCCTGCTCCGCGACGAATGGCGGCGCGGGTTCGCGAACGATGTCGTGCCGGGTGGAATGCGCGCCATAATCGCGGAATACACGCCATTCATGCCTCCGGAAGCGCTCGGCGCGCTCCGCAATTACAGCACCCTCGATGCCGCCGGGCGCAAGCAGGCGCTGACGCTCGCCGGCAAACTGCTCAGCGCACCGCCTACCCTCATCCCCAACCCCTCTCCCTCACGGGGCGAGGGGAGCATGTTGCGTCGTCTCAATCCGGCTCCCCTCTCCCGCCCGGCGGGGGAGGGGTTGGGGGTTGGGGCTGCCCCCCCGAAGCCGAAGTCACCGCCCGTCGTCAAGCCGATGGCGCTCGGCGATGCGGTGATGTACATCCGTGGCGTCGGGCCGAAGAATGCGGCGCTCTTCGAGAAACTCGGCGTCCGCACCGTCGGCGATGTGCTCGCGATCGTGCCGCGCCGCCACGATGACTACTCGCAACTGCGTCCGCTCTCGCACCTCAACTACGGCGAGACGGTCACCGTCGTCGGTGCGGTGCTGCGGATCGCCGAGATACCGACCGCCTCCGGCAAGCCGCGCACGCAGGCGGTCATCGAGGACGATACCGGCACGATCAATGTCACCTGGTTCAGCCCGTATGTCGCCAAACAACTCCACCAGGGCGACACGGTGGCGCTCTCCGGCACGGTCGGCGAGTTGCGCGGCGTGCTGACCTTCACGAACCCGGAGTGGGAGCGTATCGAACCGGGTACGGACCTCGGCAGCCGGATCATGCCCGTCTATTCGCTGACGGACGGCCTCTATCAGAAGACCGTCCGCAACGTCGTCCGCACCGCGATTGCCGCAACCGAGGGGCGCATCGAGGACTGGATGCCGGAGAGCATTCGGCGCGCGCAGGAATTGATCCCGCTCGGCGAGGCGATCCCGCAGTTCCACTTCCCGGAATCCCAGGAGAGCTATCACGCGGCGCGCACGCGGCTGACGTTCGACGAATACTTCCTCATGCAACTCGGCATGGTGCAGCGCAAGCAAGCGTGGCAGGCGGAGGCGACGGGCGCGGCGATACCTGCGGACGTCGCCACGCGGGAGGCGTTCCTCTCGTGCCTGCCCTTCACACTGACCGGCGCGCAGCAGCGGACGCTGGAGACGATCCTCGCCGAGATGGGGCAGGAGACGGCGATGAGCCGCCTCGTGCAGGGCGATGTCGGCTCCGGCAAGACGGTCGTGGCGGCGGCGGCGATGTATGCCGCGATGCGCAATGGCTACCAGGCCGCGCTGATGGCCCCGACGGAAATCCTCGCGGAGCAGCATTTCCGCACCCTCAAAGCGCTCTTCGAGAGGATGCCCGCCGGCGAGCGCCCCTATGTCGAACTGCTGACGGGCAGCACGCGCATCACGCAGCGTCGCCCGATCCTCGACGGCTTGCAGAAGGGCGTCGTCCATATCCTCGTCGGCACGCACGCGCTGATCGAGGACCCGGTCGTCTTCGCCAACCTCGGCTTCGTCGTCGTGGACGAGCAGCACCGCTTCGGTGTCGGGCAGCGCGCCCGCTTGCGGGCGAAGGCGCGGAACATCGCCCCGCATATGCTCGTGATGACCGCGACACCGATTCCGCGCTCGTTGGCTCTGACGCTGCACGGCGATCTCGATGTCTCGACGATCGACGAGTTGCCGCCCGGCCGCACGCCCGTCTACACGAGAGTGATCCGGGGTGACGAGCGCGAGCGGGCATACGATGACGTGCGCGACGCGGTGGCGTCGGGCAATCAAGCCTTCATCATCTGCCCGCTCGTCGAGGAATCGGAGACGCTGGAGGCGAAGTCGGCGGTCGCCGAGCATCAGCGGTTACAGGAGACCGTCTTCCCGGAACTCTCGCTCGGCCTGCTGCACGGCAAGATGCCGCCGAAGACGAAGGATCGCATGATGAGCGCCTTCCGCGACGGCGAGTATCAGGTACTCGTCGCGACATCGGTGGTGGAGGTCGGCATCGACGTGCCGAACGCGACGGTCATGCTCATCGAGGGCGCGGATCGCTTCGGGCTGAGTCAGTTGCACCAGTTCCGGGGCCGTGTCGGGCGGGGGCAGGATGCCTCCACCTGCCTGCTGATCGCGGACGCGGTCGGACGGATCGGGCGCGAGCGACTGATGCTGATGGAGTCAACTAACGATGGCTTCGTGCTGGCGCAGGCCGATCTGGAGATGCGCGGCCCCGGCGACCTGTTCGGCACGGCGCAGAGCGGTTATGATCTGCCGCTCCGTGTCGCCGCGCTGGGCGACACGCGCACCCTGGAACGTGCTCGCGAGGCCGCCGAAGCGCTCCTGGCCGTCGATCCGCACCTGATGAAGGAGCCGCACACCGCCCTGCGCGACCGCCTCGACACCTTCTGGTCGCGCACCGCCGGAGCGGGAGACAAAAGTTAGGACTAAGGACTAAGGACTGAGGACTAAGGGATGCGGGAACCTCTAGGAAGTAAGCGTCATTTGATATGTGTAGAGGAGCAGTGCTGCCTTGCGAACTCACTTAGTCCTTAGTCCTCAGTCCTTAGTCCTTCTCTCGTCATGCGGGTGATCGCGGGGGAGGCGAAGGGGCATCGGCTGAAAGCGCCGAAGGGGAGGCTGACGCGTCCGATGGCGGACAAGATCAAGGGGGCGGTTTTTTCGATGCTCGCGTCGCTCGGCATTGATTCGGAACGGGTGCTCGATCTCTACGCCGGCAGCGGCGCGGTGGGTATTGAGTTCCTCTCGCGCGGGGCATCGTCGCTCGATTCTGTCGAGCAGCGGGCGGACGCGATCGCGGTCATTCAGGACAATCTCGCGCACACGAAGTTCACCGACCGCGCGCAGGTCCATAAGACAACGGTCGAGGCGTTCCTCGCGCGCCCGCTGATCGGGCCGTACGACACGGTGATGATGGACCCGCCGTATGCGGACCCGAAGATTGCCGAGGTGATGGCGCTCGTCGCCGCGCGTGCGCCGGAGCGTGGCGTCGTAGCGGGCGCGGTGCTCGTGATCGGCCATTCGCCGCGCGTCACCTTGCCCGCGCAGGTGGGCGGTTTCGGGCGACTCCGGGAGCGGTGCCACGGCGATTCCTGCTTCTCGATCTATCAGGAGGGACATATCGCAGAACCACCGGCGATGTCGGACGTTTCTCTCACAGAGAAGGATGGTGGGGTGTGACGGTCGCGATCTTTCCGGGGACATTCGATCCGATCACGAACGGGCATGTCGATGTCGCCACGCGCGCGGCGGGGCTCTTCGAGCGCGTCATCATCGCGATCTATGACGGTGGCGAGCGCGCCAGCAAGCGGCCGCTTTTTACTGCCGAAGAGCGGTTGGCGCTGGCGGCGGATGCGGTGGCGGCGGTGCCCTCGATTACCGTTGACAGGTTTAGCGGGCTGCTCGTAGACTACGCGCACCGCGTGGGGGCGCAAGCAATTGTCCGTGGCTTGCGTGCGGTCTCCGATTTCGAGTACGAGCTCGGCATGGCGCACATGAACTATTCGCTCAATAGCGCCATCGAGACGGTGTGCCTCATGACGAGCTCCGATCATTCATTCATTCATGCGAATCTAGTCCGCGATGTCGCGCTGCTCGGTGGCGACGTCAGCGGGCTCGTGCCGCCGCATGTGAGCCGCGCGCTTCGGGAGAAAGTCGCGGCCCTCCGGTAAGGATCATGCGTTCGTCGGTACATGCGGGTGGTTATCAACGGGACACGAGGCGGGAGGGTGCGGTATGGCAACGGTAGATATTCAATTTCTCATCGACCGTTTAGACGGCATGATGCAGCAGAGCAGGCGCAGTTTCATCGGCGGCAAAGTCCAGGTCGATGAGGGGGAAATGCAGCAGATCATCGACCAGATGCGCGCCTCGATCCCAAACGAGATCAAGCAGGCGCGCCGCGTCCTGCAGGAGCGCGAGAACATCATCAAGAGCGCGCAGGACGAGGCGGAGCAGATCGTCACCTTCGCGCGGCAGCAGGCCGAATATCTGACGAGCGAGCATGGCCTCCTCCAGGAGGCGAAGGTGCGCTCCGAAGGGGTAATCCGCGAGGCGAACGATCAGAAAGAGATGGTCATCAACGAGGCGCGCCACTTCGCGCTGGAAGCGATCATCAGCGTCGATACGGTGCTGGAAACGCTCGATAACGCTGTCGTCTCCAATAAGCGCAACGTGCGCCGCGTGCTGGACAGCCTGCAAGATCAACCGATGCCCGTCGGATCGTGACGAAGGGCTGCGGGTGCCCTCTGGGCGGCATGAGGACTGAGGACTGAGAGGGGCTTGTTTCGTGAAGCGCGCGTCTCGGCTCGATGGACTCCGGTTGGTGCGTCTCATTCCAATTGCGGCAATCGTTTCGCTCCTGATCGCCTGTTCCGGGCCGGGGAGCGATCTGCCGTCGCCGGTGGTATCGCCGTCGCCAGCGGGCACACGGCTGCCACCGGCGACGGTTGCGGTGACGGTGCCACCCGCTGTGACGAGTACTGCTGCTCCTACCACCGTTCCGACCACCGCTGCCACCGTCGTGCCGACGTTCACGGTGCCCGCGCCATCGCCTGCCGCGACCGCCCCGATCCCGACCGCGCCCGTAGCCACGCGCGCCGCCGGATCGAGCCCCGTTACCTCTCCGCCGACGCCGACCGCTGCGATCCCGCCGAGCACCGGGCCGCTCGTGGCCGCCTATCGGATCGCCTTCGTCTCCAATAGCGCGGCGGGCGACGACATCTGGACGGTGGACCCGGATGGCCGCCGCCTGACCGATCTCACGAAGACGCAGAAGGCGAAAGGGAATGACAGCGACCCGCAATGGTCCCCGGATGGCAGCCGGATCGCCTTTGTCTCCGACCGGGATGGCGGCGGCACGGATATCTGGGTGATGAATGCCGACGGGATGGGGGCGCGGAACGTCACGCATACGGCGGGCGACGACTTCAGCCCCCGCTGGTCGCCGGACGGCAAGCGGATCGCCTTCACGAGCTTCCGCGACAGCGACGCCGAGATCTACGTGATGAATGCCGATGGCACGGAGCAGACGAACCTCACCAAGTCGGACGGCGACGACTTGCAGCCCGCCTGGTCGCCGGACGGCGCGCGGATCGCCTTCGTCTCCGAGCGCGGCAAGAAACCGCGCGCGCTCTACGCACTCAGCCTCGACGCGCCGAAGAATCCGACATCGCTGGCGGCGCCGCCGTGCGATGTTGCCAGCCCGGCCTGGGCCCCGGATGGCAAGAATATCGCCGTCGTCGCCTGCGCCGGAGCGGACGGGCAGGGGAATGTCGATCCGCTTCAGCATGTCGTCTACATCGTCGGGGCGGGCGGCGGTGGATTGGTGGCCGTGAGCGATCCGAAGGTGGAGAGCGGCGGCCCCGCCTATGCGCCGGATGGCAAGTCGCTCGCTTACTGGTCCTATCGCAATCGCGACCAGGCGGATATCGTCGTGGTCGTGTTCGGCGCGAACGCGCGGCGGGTCATTCAAGCGCCGCCGGGCGTCGCGCGCGAACCGGCGTGGTCGGCGGACGGCACGACCCTTGCCTTCATCGATGGCGATTTCACCATCGGCAATCTGATCGTCTCGGACAGTGGCGGGCAATCGCGCAACGTCACGAACCATCCCGCCAACGACCGCTCCCCGCGCTGGTCGCCGCAGAAGTTGTCGTGAGGGAGTGGGCAGTGGGCAGTGGGCAGTGGGCAGTGGACGTAGGCTAGAAAGCCTACGCTACCGGTAGCACAGGCAGAGAGCCTGTGAGTCCCTTACCAAATCACGTTATCAAGATTCATAGTACATGCTCCGACGCATGTGGAAGGAGATGCCAATGGCAGCAGCGTATGACGTGACGAGCGGATACGCGGAGGCGAACGGCGCGCGGCTCTATTACGAAACGGCGGGCGCGGGGCATCCGCTGATCATGATCCACGCGGGGATCGCCAACCTGCACTATTGGGACGACCAGTGGGAGCCGTTCGCCCGCGCATACCGCGTCGTTCGCTACGACATCCGAGGGTACGGGAAGTCGGTCATGTCGCCGGGTCCATACAATGTGCGCGCCGACCTGTTCGCGTTGATGCGCGTGCTTGGCATCGACCATGCCTATCTGATGGGCGCGTCGATTGGCGGCGGCATCGTCATCGACTTCGCACTCGAACACCCCGAGATGGTGGACGCGCTGATTCCCGTCGTTTCCGGCCTCAGTGGTGGCCCGCCGCCGTCGGAGGAAGAACTGCGCCAGTGGAAGGAGATCGAGGAGGCAATGGACGCGGCGCGCGAGGAGGGTAACCTCGATCTGATCGACGAAATCACCGCCCGCCTCTGGGTCGATGGTCCCAGTCGCACGCCCGAGCAGGTCGATCCCGCCGTGCGGTCGCGTGTGCTGGCGATGCTCCGGGACAACCGCGACGCGGAGGGCGCGGAGGATACGCCGGTACGTGCCAGCCCCCCGGCGCACGGACGACTCGGCGGTATTCATGTGCCGACGCTCGCCATCGCGGGCGATCTGGATATACCGGAAATTATGGTAAATACGGACCTCATCGTCGCGGGTATTCCAGGCGCGCGGAAGGTCGTCATGCACGGCGTCGCGCACGCGCCGAACATGGAGCAACCGGAGGAATTCAACCGCATCGTCCTCGACTTCTTGCGCGAGGTGGACGCCGCGTCGTAGTCTGACCATATAGGAACCGTGACCGATAGATACGACCCGATGGCAAAACCGAAGACTCCCCTCTCCATCGCTGTACGAGACTGAAATGTACCGTGATCTCTCTGCGATGGAGAGGGGGCAGGGGGTGAGGAATGACAGCGCCGCGTAGTGTAGGGATTCTCAGTCCGGGCGACATGGGGCACACGGTCGGGGCCGTCCTGCGGGCGCATGGGCTCCGCGTCCTGACCTGCCTCGATGGTCGGAGCGATCGGACGCGGGCGCTGGCCGATGAAGCAGGCTTCGAGGACGTACCGACGATGGAAGACCTCGTCGGCGCGGCGGACATCGTGCTCTGCATCCTCGTCCCGGCGGAGGCAATGGGCGTCGCGGAGCGCGTCGCAGCGGCGATCCGTGCCACCGGCGCGGACGTGCTCTATGCGGACTGCAACGCCATCGCGCCGCAAACGGTGCGCGCCATCGGCGGCGTGATCGCGGCGGCGGGCGGGCAATTCGCGGACGTCGGCATCATCGGCGGGCCACCGAAGCAGCCGGGGACACGCTTCTACACCTCCGGCCCCGGTGCGGGTGGCTTCGCGGCCCTCAACGACTTCGGCCTCGATGTCCGCGTGCTCGATGGCGACATTGGGCAGGCGTCCGGCCTGAAGATGTGCTACGGCGCGCTGACGAAGGGGTTGCAGGCGCTCGGTACGGAACTACTCGTCGCCGCGCGGCTGATGGGGCTGGAGGAGACGCTGCGCGCCGAGCAGTCGGAGAGCACCCCAGACGTGCTCGCCTGGCTCCAGCGCGCGGTGCCGACGATGCCGCCCAAGGCATACCGCTGGGTGGGGGAGATGGAGGAGATCGCCGCCACTTTCGCCAGTCTCGGCATGACGCCGTCCATCTTTCAGGGCGCAGCGGACCTCTACCGCTTCATCGCGGAGACCCCGATCGGCAAGGAGTCACCGGAGACGCGCGACCGCAGTCGCGGCCTCGACGGGATCGTGGACGCGCTCGCGGCGGCCCTCGGGAGTGAGCAGGCAGCGGGCAGTCGGTAGTATCCAGTCGCGCGCTCGCTGCCTGCTGCCCGTGCGCGAGACAATGCGGGCGTCCCCGTCATCGCCCGATGCGACGAATAGCGTGTCGCTTACTTGACCACGCGAAAGGTGATATCCGTTCTCGTTGGGGATTCGATCACCAGGGTCTTCTCCAGATTGACCTGATCTACCCCTCCGCGCGCGAACAATCGGAGACCGTCACCGAGAATTATCGGCATGATGCCGATCTGTATCTCGTCATAGAGCCCGGCGCGGATACATGCCTGGAAGGTTGTTGCGCCACCGATCACCGCCACATTCTTGTCGCTGGCGGCCGCTCTTGCTTTCGCGATGGCGTGGTCGAGCCCGTCGGTGACGAAGGTGAAGGTCAACCTTTCGTTCTCCTTCGGTCGCTTCTCCGGCGCCGTATGCGTCAGGACAAAGATTGGTACCTGAAACTCGTAGTTCCCTGCGTACCCGTCCGGGTCTCCCATGGCATAGGCACGTCTGCCCATCACCACGGCGCCGGTCGTGTGGATCGCTTCCTGAAGCATGTCCGTCTCTCGCATTGCGGCAAGGTCGGGATAGAGGCTCTGCACATTACCGTGACGGTCATTGACAAAACCATCCAGCGACATGGTCATCCCGAGGATGACTTTCCCCATGGCACCTTCTCCTTTCGGGCGCCCGGCCCCTTCTGTACGCGTCTGTTGCGCACCAACGGTCGACACTATCTCGTCGTTGGGGGAGGCTGAAAATCGACACCAGGATGCAACGTGCGGCCTGGCATGATGGTGAGCGGTGTTTACTTCTCTCCGCGCCCAGTTATATGTGGCGGATCGTATGATTGTGAGACCGTTTCTTCGTCCCGCTGCCCACTGCTCACTGCTCACCGCTCATGCAGGTCTCGCTCGTACTGCTGCATCATCGCGCTCAATGTGCGATCCATGAACTCGACGACATCGGTGAAGATGCGCCCGGCCCGTGCGGAGGAGATCGCGCCCTGATCGAGGAACTGGATGACGCCCTGGATGATCGGCGTGCGGGCGCGCAGATACATCTGCACGGCGTCGCCAATGCCGAGGCCGTGCTGGGCGCTGTCGCGGCCGTACGCGCGGGCGATCTCGCAGGCATCCGCCATGATCTCGTCGCGGTCGGTGCGGCTCGAAACGTAACGCACGGCGAGTGTCACCATCGCCAGTCCGCGTTGCCGGTGCTCCACCAGGCTCTCGGCGTCGAATTCGCCGTACCACGGGCGCTGGCGGACATCCGTCACGTACTGATCGTGCGCGTACTGAGAGAGGGACGCTTCGGTGAGCGCTTGCTTGCTGATGCGGCGGCGCGGCCGCGCCGACCCCTCGGCGAGCATGAGGAGACCCTCCCCAGAGTCCCGGCGGTGGCCGCCGGGCGTGAGGAAGACGGGCACTTTGCCCGCGTCGCTCCACCGTCGCAGGGTGGATTGATCGACGCCGAGGATCGCGCAGGCATCCCGGATCGTCAGCCAGTGCCGCTCCACCCCCGCGCCGCCCACCGGCGGATTTCCTTGTTCGTCGTGTCGCACGGGCCTATCCACTGCGTGGCGCGAATCTCGACAAAACCTGGCGAGAATGTGTGCGTCATAGCGAAAGCGTATCACGCTTTCCGTGACCGTCAATGTCGCGCGAGCGGGGCGAAAGCGGCGCGCGCAGACACCGTTCATCGTACTCTTTACGGGAACAGAAGCAATCTGCACGGCAGCGCACGCGTGCATTGCGCGATTCCATCTATTGCGTGTGTGTTTTTCGTGTGATATAACAATCTCTGTGGGTAGTTGCTGGAGAGACGTGTGGTACTGTTGAGGTACTGAACATTTGCTTTGGTATAGTCTCTTATCGGTACGTCTGTCCAATCGTTGGGGAGTGGGTCCCGTATATTGAAGGAGTTCTTTCGATGGCAACCCGAGCAACGACGAAATCCCAGGAAATCGTGCAATCGCTGCGTTCGATCATCACCCGCGTGACGGGGGATGCGAGCGGCGCGTGGATGGACCTCGATGTGACCATGCCGCAGATGAAGGTGCTGATGCTCCTGCGGGAGAACGGCGCGCTCCGCGTGGGCGTCCTCGCGCGGCATCTGAACGTCTCGACGCCGACGATTACCGGCATCGTGGATCGTCTCGTCCGTCAGGAACTCGTCAAGCGTGAGGATGATCCGTCCGACCGCCGCGTCGTCCTCAATGTGCTGACGACGAAGGGCGAGCAACTGATGGAGCGGCTGCGGCACCGGAGCGATGAGGAGTTGACCCGCATCGTCGGCGGCCTCTCTGCAGCGGAGCAGACCGACCTCGCGCACGCGCTCAAGCGGCTTGAAGAAGCGATCGGTGGCCCCGCCAGCGTCGCGGCAGGCTGAACGGGACAGTAGCGAGTAGCGAGTAACGAGCGGGCGGCATTTCCCCTCGCTACTCGTTCCTTCCGTGGTATAGTGCGCCGGTGGCAACGCTGACGTTTCTCGGTACCGGTACGTCCACGGGCGTCCCGATGATCGGTCGTATCAGTCGCGCGAGTCTGTCGGATGACCCGCGCGATCGGCGCACCCGCTGTTCAGTCTGGGTGCAGTTCGCCGATGGGACCGACCTGCTCATCGACACATCCCCCGAACTCCGCTTGCAGGCGCTCGCCGCCGGGATGACGCATGTCGATGCGGTGATCTTCACGCACGCCCACGCGGATCACACCGCCGGGCTGGACGATATGCGCGCCTTCAATGCGCTCCAACAGGCGGAAATCCCCGTCTACGCGGACGCGGCGGTCGAGTCGGCGTTCCATCAGCGGTTCGCCTATATCTTCGACGAACCACCCTTGCCCTTCTTCGGCGGCAAGCCCGCGCTTACCCTGTACCGCATCGACGGGCCGTTCGCGATCAACGGGCACGCGATCGTGCCGGTGCGCGTACCGCACGGACGTACGTCTGTCCTCGGCTTTCGCTTGGGTCGATTCGCCTATGTCACGGACGCAGTGCGGGTGCCGCAGGAGGCGCGCGATCTCCTGCGCGGGCTCGATCTCCTCGTGCTCAACGCGCTGCGGGAGCGCCCCCACCCGGTTCATCTCAGCATCAGCGAGGCGTTGGAGGTCATAGCGGACGTGCGACCCGTGCGCGCCTATCTCACCCACATGAGCGACGATGTCCTCCACGCCGAGGACGACGCGAAGCTCCCCCCCGGCATCCACTTCGCCTACGACGGCTTGCGGGTGGAGATTGACGAGTAGCAAGTAGCAAGTAGTCAGTTTAAGAGAAACCGCCACGTCTTTGTCTCGTTCAACTTGCTACTTGCTACCTGCTACTTGCTACTCACCCCCCATACCGCCACGCGAGATAGTGCTGCCCGACGTTGCCCATTTCGACTTTGAAGGGGTCCGGGTTGCCGGGTGTGTAAGTGAGGACGCGGCGCTCGAAGGCTTGGACGAGGACCGCTTTCTGCACGCCACCGACTGTCGCCGTCGTCCAGTACGCCTCGGTGATCGGCAGGCCGACGACGAAGAAAGTCGGGTCGAAGAGTCGGCCATTCACCGACTGCCCGTTCTGGATCGTGATGCCGGTGCTGGTGAGATAGTTCCAGAAGACCGACGCGATCGTATGGTTCGTCTCCGGGATCAGTTGCGCGGTCGTCACACTCGCGGTGTCGAATCCGGTTGCCGGGCTGCGGGAACCGTCCGCGCGGATTTGCTCCGCGATCGGGCTGCCGACGGGGCGGGGCGGCGCAGTGCGAACGGCATTCAGCGTCGCATAGGTGATCGCGTTCGGCGCGTTGGCGTCCCCCGCGACGGCGACGGTGGCCGGCGAGCGGTCCTCGCGCGTCTCGTCGCCGGTCTGTACCTGGCCGGTGACGAGTTCATTGACGAGCAGGCCACTGGTGATTTGTCCAGTCTGCACATTGGTCAGTTCCAGCCGCCCTTTGTCGAAATACCAGACCTGGCGCTGGCCACCCGGCGCTGCTGCGTACGGCTCTGTGCGGATCGCGTTGACCTGTGGCCCCCAGATGAAGCCGCGCTTTGCTGCGCCAGAGAGGACAGGGCCGTCGTATTGGTTGTAGATGGAGGCGTATGGAGGGCTTGATTGCGGCAGGGGCATGCCCTGGGCCGCTTTGACGGCGCGAAGTGCATCCACGAGGCCCGCCCCCACGCGCGGATCAGTCGTCCCGTTGCCGATCGGGTGGGCGGTGCTCTTCAGGATGCTGAGCGCTTCCTCTTGCCTGAGACCAGGCTTCACGCTCTGCATCAGCGCGACCACTCCCGTCACGATCGCCGTCGAGAACGAGGTGCCGGAAGCGACGAGGTCAGTAGTCGATTCGGGAAGGAAGAAGGGGATATTCTCGCCAGGTGCCGCAATGTCCGCCCTGGTCGTCGTTGAGGAGATTGAGGCGGGGGTATTGTTCTCGTTCGATGCACCGACAGTAATGACATTTGGGTCGCCGGCTGGGTAATCGTATTCGCTAGGTTGTGTCGATTTGTTGGCCGCTGCTACGACGACCGTAACGTTCTTCGAGCGTGCATACGCGATGGCGCGCGCGGCAATGTCGATATACGCCGAGTCCGAGGTACCACCACTGATGTTGATGATGGTCGCACCATGGTCTGTTGCCCAAACGATACCATTCACCAGAGCAACGGTATCACCACTACCATTTTGATCGATAAACTTGATGGGCATGATCTTAACGTTCCATGCCACTCCCGCTTGCCCGACTCCGTCATTGCCGCTGGCGGCGATCAGGAGGCTTACCTTTGTGCCATGCTGTTGTGCTGCAAAGTCATCATTGACATTCGTTGAGCCGTCTCTACTATTGAATCCGGGCACGATGCGACCCTGGAGATCGGGGTGATCCAGATAGACCCCCGAGTCGAGAACCGCGACGATGACGTTTGGTGAACCGGTCGTACTATCCCACGCAGGCTCCAGGTTAATGCTGCGCGCCCAATACTGGCGGGAATAAAAGGGATCATTCGGTACCTGCATGGCATGCACGCGATAATCCGGTTCGACCGACGCAACGCGTGGGTCGGCGAGCAGCCGGGCATACGTCTCTCGCTCCTCAGTCGGGCTGGTGCGCTCCACATAGCCGTCCGCTACCGCGAGACGAGTGAGGGTGTCGCTGTCGCTGAGATACACGGACGGCGCGGTCGTGTTCTTGAGTGTGACGAGCAACCAGCCCGCTACATGGTCGCGGTCGAACGGATCGCGCGGGCCATTGAGATGGGCAGCGCCCGATGCGGCGCTAACGGACATACCGCTGGAAAAGAGCGTGCCGAAAACGAGCGCAAGTGCGATGAACGCCGTCACGCGGAGGCGAACGCGAACCACTCTTGAATTTCCTTTCGTGAAAGCCCACCCCTATGGAACGGTCGTTCCCCTGACTGTGGTGAGCCTAGCAGACGGTTGACAACTTGACAATATTGATACGTCGCACGCAGGGCCGGGGAACCTCACCCTCCTGCCCCCTCTCCATTGCGATGGAGAGGGGGAGCAATATAGGGAGAGAAAAGTCATTCAAGAATAGCCACGGCATTCGACGCGAGGCACCCCTCGCCATCGCAATGGAGAGGGGAGGGGGTGAGGTTCCCCAGATTCACGCGCGGGCGCGCGAGGAGGGCCGGAATGGTATACTCCGGCGATATGGATATGGTTCGCACACGCGATGGGCAGGCCACCGAGCCTGCCACACACATTCCCCACAGCGAAGCGATGGACGCGGGCATCGGCGCGCTGCTCGTCCAGCACGGGCGCACCATCGCCACGGCGGAGTCGTGCACCGGCGGCTTGGTCGCGGCGCGCATCGCGGGCGTCAGCGGCAGCAGCGCCTACTTCCTCGGCGGTATCGTCTCGTACTCGAATGACGCGAAGCACCGTCTACTCGGCGTCCCGGACTTGATGCTGGAGCGGTACGGCGCGGTGAGCGTCGATGTCGCGCTCGCGATGGCGCGCGGTGTGCGCCGCAAGATCGGCACGGATGTCGGCATCGCCACGACGGGGATCGCCGGGCCGGGCGGCGCCACGCCGACCAAACCGGTCGGCCTCGTCTATATCGCCCTCGCCGCCGATGGGGTGGAGCGGTGCCGCCGCTATCTCTGGCACGGCGACCGGCTCGCAAATATCACGGCATCCGCTGAGGCGGCGCTCCGCCTCGTTCGCATCTATCTTGAGGAACTCCATTGAGTAACGACGCGATGTACCGGAAGACGACCCTCCCGAACGGCGTGCGCGTCGTCACGAGCAGCATGGAGCATGTGCGCTCGGCGACCTTGCACTTCAACTATCGCGTCGGCTCGCGGGATGAGGTGGATGCGCAAGCGGGCATCGCGCATTTCATCGAGCATATGCTCTTCAAGGGGACGCAGCGCCGCCCGCACTCCAGCGTGATCACCGAGGAGATCGAGGGGATCGGCGGCAATATCGACGCAGGCACGAGCCGCGAGACGACCTCCTATTCCGTCCGCGTTCCGTACGACGCGATCCAGATCGGCTTCGATGTCGTCGCGGACATGCTGCGCGGCTCGCTCTTTCGCCCCGACGATGTCGAGAAAGAGCGCGAAGTGATCACCGAGGAGATTCGCGGCATCAACGACATCCCCGATGAGGT
>JBPCMC010000100.1:0-7294 GCA_051002645.1 Thermomicrobiales bacterium | reverse complement strand
CATGTCGTAGCGCTGCTTGAACATATTCCACAATGAGCAAAGCCATCATCGTTCCTTCCCGGCCCATCGTATCGCATGGACGACGATCTATCCATGATACCATGCGAGAAACGATCATCGTGAGAAGGGGCGATGTATTGCCCCTTAATCGGCGGGGCCGGCGGTGGTCACTTCCGCACCGGCGTCCGCAATCGCTTGTTCGAGCGACAGCGTCTGACCGTCTGCCCATGCCGCCGCGAAGGACACCGCGCCGAGTGCCGCGCGTGTCTGCCCCGTCCCCTCTTCGATGGCGGCGCGGTCAACGAGCGGGAGGGGCGCGTCGATCGTTTCGCGCAAGGCGGCTGCCACGCCGAGGAGCCGTGCGCCGCGCTCCCATTGCGCATGCACGCCGGCGATGAGTGCGAGACTCTCGATGCATTCCACGATGCCCAGCGTATTACTCGCCGCTCGGTAGCGGGTCATACTCTGCGTGTAGAGGGCCGTCGCGCCCGCAATATCCTGGGTCATGCGCGCGACATCGCCGAGGTTCTTGAGGACGAGCGCGACACTCGATTGATCGCCTTGTTCGGTGAAGAGGGCGAGACTTTCCTCGTAGAGCAGCGCCGCCCGTGTCGGATCGTCTTGATCGCGCGCGACATCACCGAGGTTGTTGAGCGCGTAGGCGAGGCCCGGTTTGTCTTGTGTCTCGCGGTGCAGCGCGATGCTCTCCTCGAGGAGCGCCGCCGAGCGCGCGTAGTCGCCCTGATCGCGCGCCGCCGCCGCCATATTCGAGAGCGTCATGCCGACGCCGCGTTTATCACCCACCGCGCGTTTCAATGAGAGGCTTTCGTCATAGAACGCCATCGCCCGTGGGTACGCACCCTGTCTCCGGGCAAGATTGCCGAGATTGTTGAGCGCCACGGCGGTGCCATGGTCGCTTCCCATCTCCCGCTGAAGCGCCAGACTCTCCGCGAAGTACGCGGCGGCATGGTCGTATTCCGCCTGGTATTCGGCGATGGCGCCCAATGCGTTCACGAGCGCCGCGACGTATCGTTTTTCTCCCAACTCCCGGACGAGGGGCAGATTTTCGCCGATCAGCGTCTTCGCCCGCGCATAGTCGCCCTGCTCCGCCGTCAACACGCCTGCCGCAAAGACCGCCTTCGCCCAGACTGCCCCCATCCCGGCCCGGTCAGCGTTTGCCGCCAATGCGAGGAAACGCTCCAGCCACGCCCGACCCTCAGTCGCGTGACCATGTTGCAGCCAGAATCGCCAGAGCGCCCCGGCTAATCGGAGCCCGATTCCCGTCTCACCGCGTTCGTATGCCCATTGGAATGCCAGGCGCAGATTGTCGTGCTCGATCGCAAGGCGCGGCAGCCATCGTGCCTGCCCCGCTCCCGTCAATTCGGGCTCCGCCGCTTCCGCGAATGTCACGAAGTAGGCGGCGTGCCGATGCTGTGCGGTGTCCGTTTCCCCACTCGCGGCGAGACGCTCCAGGCCGAACTCTCGTACCGTCTCCAGCATCGTAAATCGTTCCGCGTCCGCGCGCATTTCCGCGCGTATCAAGCTCTTCTCTACCAGGGACGCGAGCGCGGCGAGGATGTCCGTCGGCCCGTCGTCGCGCGCGGCCCCGACCGCTTCCGCCGCTTCGAGCGAGCAACCGCCCGCGAAAACCGCCAGCCGGCGGAAGAGCAGTTGCTCGTCCGCGGCGAGCAGGTCGTGGCTCCAATCGATCGCGCCGCGCATGGTTTGCTGGCGTGCTGGCAGATCGAACGCGCCATCGGTGAGGAGCGGTAACCGGCGCTCCAATCGCGCGAGCAGGGTGGCGGGCAGCAGCACTCGCACGCGCGCCGCCGCTAATTCGATGGCCAGCGGCAATCCGTCGAGACGGACGCAGATCGCCGCCACCGACGCGCTATTCGTGGCTGTCAAGCGGAAATCGGGCCGCACCGCCAGCGCACGCTGGACAAAGAGTTCCACCGCCGCCGATTGCGCTAAGGCGGTGAGATCGGCGAACCGATCGAGAGGGGGCAGCGAGAGGGGCTGGACCGGCCACTCATGTTCACCCTGGATATGGACGGCAGACCGGCTGGTGATGAGGATTGTGAGGCGCCTGCACGCCGCCAGCAGGTCCGCGACGACGACTGCTGCCGCGATCACCTGCTCGAAGTTATCGAGCAGGAGCAGCAGGCGCTTGCTCCGCAAAAAACCAATCAGCGTGTCGCGCGGCTTCTGCCCGGTGACTTCTTTGATGCCCAGCGCCTGAGTGATCGTGGGGATCACCAGGGCGGTATTGCGTACCGCCGCCAGGGAAACGAAGAAGACGCCGTCCGGGAAGCCGTCGAGGAGATCGGCGGCTACATCGAGGCTGAGCCGGGTCTTGCCGATGCCGCCGGGGCCGGTGATCGTGAGCAGGCGCACATCGTCGCGCCGCATGAGCGCGAGGATCGCCACGCTGTCATCCGCGCGCCCGATGAGCGGTGTCGTCGGTGCGGGCAGGTTCGTTGGCGGCGGATTGATCGCGTGGAGCGGGGCATGTGCCGCCGTGTGCCCACGGGCCGCCCGCTCGAACAGATCGCGTTCTTCTCCCGGCAGCGCAAGTGCATCAGCGAGGAGTCGCACGGTCTCCCGCTGGGGCCGTTTCTTCACCCCGCGTTCGAGGTCGCTGATCGCCCGCGCGCTGATACCCGCCCGCTCGGCGAGCGTTTCCTGGGTCAGCTCGGCAGCCAGACGGAAACGCCGCAGCAGATCGCCGAAGGACGGGGGCGGTGGGTCGGATCCCTGTCTCTTCTCACGCTGCCAGCCAATGGTGGAAACCGGCCGACGATCCGTCACGGTCGCACCTCTCGCGTCTGCATGCTCAGTACGGTAACCACCTTTCTTCGTGCCTATTATTATTGCACGTAGACTAAGCACTCGCAAGGAGCCTACCGATGCTCCTCGCCCGATTTGTGTGCGCACTCGTGTGACCGTTTGTGTGGTTCGTTCGTCGCGTTCGGTCTCGCCCAGACGTAGGCTGACAGATAGGCAGTGCAGACAAAGGATGGACGCCATGAGGCCTTCGGGGGCATGGCGCCTTCGTTGTAGCACCTCGCGGATGCGCGGCTATGGGATCGGCAAAAGTGGACACGGACGGGACGTGTAGTCTCGGCAAGAAGCGAAGGAAGAAAGGAAGATCATCATGACGCCACAGTACGAGTATCACGGTCATTGTTCTCGTCCGTTGAACCGTCGGTTGATGCTGATCGGTGTCGCCGGGGCAGCGGCCAGCGCGCTCCTCGCCGCGTGCGGCGGCGGGGCGGTCCAGCTGCCCACGACCGCCGCACCCGCAGCTACCCTTCCCGCGACCGTCCCACCCGTACCCACGGTTGCTGCGGCTACCGCCGCGCCGGTCGGAGCGAACCCGACGGCAACTAACACGCAGGCAGGGCCGTCACCGACCGGCGCGGTGGCTACGCGTGTACCGGTGTCGCCCGCAGCGGCTGCGACCACAGCCCCCCCATCAGCGGCGCCCTCAACAGTGGCCCCCCCAACGGGAACGACCGGGGTCGCGACCAGCCGCAGCGCGGGGTCTACGACCGCCGCCCCGTCCACGATTGCCACCACGCCGAGCGCCATCGCCAGCCCAGCAATCCCTGCCACATCAAGCACAACGGCAACGGTTGATATCGCCAAAGCACCCGTGCACGGGTTGAACCAGCCGGCCAGTGTGCCCGGTTGGACCGTGACCGTCACCAAGGTCGAACGGCCCGGCACGGATTTGGTCTGGAGCGCGAACAATGATACCGCGACCGCGACGGGCACCTGGGTGGTCGTCGCCGTGGCGATGAAGAAAACCGCCAACGGCACGGACGGGCTCACCCCGGACGCGTTCACGCTCCGCTCCGGAGAGGGCTTCGCCACTCCCGTTCCCGACGAGTACTGGATGACGCCCGATTACTATCCCGCGTTCAAGCATAGTCAGCCCTTCGGCAAGTCGATTCCCCCCGGCGCGACCGTTACATACAGCATCCCGTTCGACGTGGCCGAGGACGCCACGGCTCTCCAGTTCGTGTTCGCACAAGACCCCACGCCCCCGGTGGTCGTCACCATCGGGAACGCCCACGCGTAGCGGGCGCCACGGTCATCGCCTGGGCGAAGAGGCCGGTGAGAAAGGAAGACGATTATGGCCCTCTCTGGCGATGCCACGGGATATCATGCGCGGCTGCTGCGGCTGCCGGTTGTGGCGGCGCTCCTCGTCGGCCTCCTGGCGCTAGCGCCTGCGATTGTCGTGCGCGCGACCACCGTCTGCGTCGATCCCACCGACTTCATCCACTGTTACAGCACGATCGGCGCGGCAGTCGGCGTCGTGAGCGATGGCGACACAATCGAGGTCCATGCGGGGACCTACCACGAGCATGACATCACGATCGTCACATCCATCGCCATCATCGGTTCGGGTAGTGCGATCCTCGACGCCGGGGGGCTCGGGAGCGGTTTCATCATCCAGCAAGGCGCCGGGGTGATGATCAGCGGACTGACCGTGCAAGGCGGGCACACGGGGATCGTCAATACGAACGGTGACGTCAGCCTGGTGAACTGTCTGATCCGCAACAACACTGGGGGAGGCGCGTACAGCGCGGGGGGCATCGCCAACTCCGGGGGCCTCACCCTCAGCAGCACTACCGTTTCCGGCAACACAACGCCAAATACGGGTGGCGGCATCTTCAATGACGCCGGGACGCTGACGATGGACAACAGCGCCATCCAGAACAATACCGCCTATGAAGGCGGCGGCGTCTACAACCTCGGCACAATGACGATGACGAACAGCAGCGTCAACGGTAATCAGACGCTGGGAGGCGGTGGCGGCGGGATTGAGAATCGTCACAGCCTGACGATCACGAACGGCAGCGCTATTCTGGGCAACAGCGCGCCCGGCACCCCCAGCACCAGCGGCAATGGCGGGGGCATTCTCAACAGTAGCACGCTGATACTGGACAACAGCGCCGTCGGCGGTATCGGCACGGACGGCAACACGGCCGGCAGCGGCACGACGAGCGGGAGCGGCGGCGGCATCTTCAGTACAGGCGCCGCGAGCACCGTAACGATACAAAATCATAGCCGCGTGACCGGCAATACTGCGACGGGCGGTAGGTACACTGACGGTGGCGGCGGCATTTTCAGCGACAGCAGGCTCACGCTGACCGACAGCACGGTGACCAGCAATAAGGTCGGCACAACCGCCAGTCTCGACGGCACCGCCAGTGGCGGCGGTATCGGGAACTTCGCCGGTCATCTCACGCTCGCGAACACGATCGTCAGCGGCAACGCCGGGTCGACGGGCGGCGGCATCTACAACAGCCAGCAGGGCTCCACCCAGGGCGTCGCGATGGTGACGAACAGCACGGTCAGCGGCAACAGTGGGAAGTATGGCGGCGGTATTGCGAATGATGACGGCGTGCTGACGATGCAGGGCAGCACGATCAGCGGCAACACCGCGCGCGCTACCGGCGGCGGCATCGATAACGACGGTTCCAACAGCCCGGTGATGATGACCAATAGCACACTGAGCGGCAACGCGGCGGCCACTACCGGCGGCGGTTTGTACGCTCGATTCAACGCCGTCTCCTCCCTGACCAATGTCACGTTCAGTGGTAACACGGCGGCGGGCGCCGGTAATGGCATCTACCGCGAGAGCGGCGCGGGCGCGACGACGCTGAAGAACACGCTCGTCGCCGATGGCTGCACCGGCACGATCATCTCCGGCGACTACAATCTGGATAGCGGTTCCTCCTGCGGCTTCGCTCAGCCGCATGACCTGAAGAACAGCAATCCCCTGCTCGGCCCTTTGCAGGTCAACGTGCCTGGTTCCACCGCCACCCATGCCCTCTCGGGCGGCAGCCCGGCAATCGACCGGGGTGGCACGAGCGCGAGCGGTTGCCCGGCCACCGACCAGCGCGGCGTCGCCCGGCCACAGGGGGCGGCGTGCGACATCGGCGCGTACGAGTACATCCCGCCGCAACCCGCGCCGCCGCCGCGACCGGGCGGGGCGCCTGGGTCGCCGCATCCGGCGCCACTGCCATCGGGCAGACCGGGTGCGCCGGTGAATGGAGGCCCGCCCTCCTCGGCGCCGACACCGAGAACCTGACAAATTACCGCGCCAGCAGACGTCGTTGACCCGCCGATTGCACGGCACACATCTGAGAAAGGAAGACCATCATGGTACCCAAGTACACGCGAGTAAATCACCGTATGCTTCTCACGGCCATCGTCGTTACCGCTTCAACGCTGGCGCTCGCCGCGTGCGGCGGCGGTGCGAGCGTGACGACCGCACCTGCGGCGACGGTGGCCGAGACCGTTGCTCCCGTGGCGACGGTTGCGGTAAGCGGCGGGCAAGTGCAGGTTGCGCCGACGAGCGCACCTGCCACCACTGTGTCCGCCGTCGTGACGCAAACAGTCCCAACCACGGCGCCGCCCGCTGTCGTGACTGTCGGCGCAGTGGTAACCAAGCCGCCCGCCGCCCCGAATGCGAACGCCGGGTCCGCTGCGGGCAAGGCTGATGCCTGCACGCTCGTCACCAAGCCCGATTACCTCGCGGTGATGGGCGATGCAGCGAGCGACCCCGTGACGAAGAACGGACCGTTAGCCCCCGGTATCATCCGTTCGTCGTGCGACTATAAGATCGCCTCGGCGGATAAGGTCGAGTTCGTGACGGTCAATGTCATGCAGCGCGATGCGAGCGCCTCCGCAGGGATAGATATGAAGACGTACTGGGAGGGAACCAAGAAGGCATGGGCCAGCATGCAGGCGACGGTCACGCCGCTGCCGGAGATCGGGCCGGAGGTTTTCCTGGTCGTCAACCCCTTGCTGGCGCAGATCGGCGCCGGAGGCGCGGTCCATTTCTTCAAGAATGACGTGATATTCGATGTCCAAGCAGTGACGGGAAGCGGCGTGGTGGACGAGCAAAACAATGCGGGCACCGTGGCCGCGAAGAAACTCGCTACCATGGCCTTCGGTCGACTCTAGTCACACTCCCCCTCCGCAGGAGCGCTCGCAGGGAAGGCAGAATTCGTTCTATGCACCGGGCGCGGCTCCTCTTTGTTCACGCCCGGATGCCCATGCTATCATCCCGCCAGCGATCGACAATCGATAAGGAGGGCGGCATGGCGGGGCAGCGGCAGGTGGATGAGCGCGGTGACGGGCAGGAGAGCGCGGGCAAAGCGCTGAAGCGACGCGGCATCCTGGCGGCGGCGGGCGCGGTCGTGGCGGGGATCGTCGCCAAGCAGACGAGCCAGTCGGTGGCCGCCATAAGCGGGACCGGTGGGGACGGGACACT
>JBPCMC010000099.1:0-2962 GCA_051002645.1 Thermomicrobiales bacterium | reverse complement strand
GGTTCGGCAGGCTAAAGCCCGCCGCCACCAATACGATAATCGCTCTAGGTGACCGAGACCGCAGTATTCAGGAAATAGGAGTCGTTCGGGTGCGGCGTGTACCCTTTCACCTTCCCCTTGCGGAAGGCGTAGGTGATCGGCGTCACCGTGAGGAGGATGACCGGCACATCGGTCTTGATGATCTCCTGCACCTGCCGCGAGAGCGCTGTCGCCTTCGCGGGGTCGAGTTCGACGCGCATCTGCGTCAGCAAATCCTCGACCTGCGGGTTGAGGTAGTTGCCCGCATTGTCGCCGCCGCCCTTGCCGATCAGCCGGTTGTACTCGTAGAGCGGGTTACCGGTCGGCAAGGTGTTGTTGGATTTCATCGCCGCATCGAAATTAGCATTCTTGGTCGCGTCGCCGATGTTCTGGACCTCCTTGACCTCGAGCGCGAAGCCGAGCGGTTTGAGCTGGCTCTGCATCGAGACGGCGTACGGCGTCAGATCCGCCCGCCCCGGATAGGTGATGAGCGTGAAGGCGAGGCGGTCGCTACCCTTCGCGCGGACGCCGTCCGCGGCCATCTTCCAGCCGGCATCATCCAGTACCTGCTTCGCGCTATTCAGGTCGGTACTCTGCATCGGGATGGTGTCGTAGCCGCTGATCGCCGGGAAGAGCGTCGTCGCGGGCACTCCCTTGCCGTCCAGCCCGATCGTGTTCAGCACCGTGCGGTCGATGCCGAGCGCCCACGCCGCGCGCACCGCACGGTCGCTGAAGGGGAGGCGGTTGACATTCAGGTTGATCATCCCGACGCGGCCCGACGGCACCGCGGCCGCCTCGATCTCCGGGCCGAGGGTCTTGATCGCCTCGGGCGGGAAGTTATAGAGCATGTCCACGTCGCCGGACTGCAAGGCGAGCAGGCGTGCGTTCGGGTCGCCGACGAAGCGGATCGTGATCTTCGCCAGCGGCGGCGGGCCGCCCCAGTGATCGGCGAACAGCTCCAGATCGAGTTCGTTGTCCACGACAAGTTTCGTTGCCTTGTACGGCCCGGTCATGATCGCGCCGTCCGTGCCGCCCGGCGCGCTCGGCTTGTGGATGGCCGCGCTGGTGAGCGTGAGGGCGTAGGGGAAGATCGCCGAAGGCTGCGGCGTGATGAACTCCACGGTGCGCGCGTCCACGGCGGTCATCTTCGTCTCGGGGCTGATGAGGCCCTTCAGATCGGGGAAGGCTTCCCAGTTTTTCTTGAAGGCGGCGATCACATCATCGGCGGTGACGGGCGCGCCGTCCCAGAACTTCGCGTTCGGGCGCAACGCGACGCGCCAGGTCGTCGGATTCACATTCGTGACACCCTGCGCGAGCCACGGCTCCAGCGTGTTCTGCGGCGTCTGGAACATGAGGGACTCCAACATGCCGTACGGTGCGAGGTGCGTATCCTTGAGTGCGTCGATCTTGGCGGGGAAGTCGAAGCCGAGCGCCAGTTTCAGCTCGCCCTTCGACGCCGTCACCGCTTTCGGCGACGCGGCGCTGGCAGCGGCGCTCGTTGGCGCGACACCAGTGGTCGCACCGGTCGGCGCGGCGGGTTTCGGTGTATCGGTGGCGGTGCCGCTCCCACCACAGGCGGCGAGGAGCGAGGCGACGGCAACCGCCGCCGACCCACTGAGAAATGTGCGCCGCGACAGCTCTCGCGCGGTATGCCTGGCCGACATCTTCGCCCTCCCGTCCTTCATCCACACCATCACCACGGCGGTACGCCAACCACACGGTACGGCGCGGGTATATGCCGGGGATGATGCGCGTGTGAGGGATTGATAAGGGATGTTTGGATGGTGCGATGCCGGTGTCCCGCTATGGGTGGCATGGAGTGGGTACAGCCTGCAAATCCGTCTCAGGCATAAGTCCAGCCCTTCGCTATTCACATACCGTGTGCATTCCATCAACCAGACCGATATGGCCTCCCATTGTTGGTATATCGGCACATCTGCCATGCACAAAGGGGAGCAGGACGCGCACGAATCGGTCCGGGGCGGTGTAGTTCATCGAATGGGCGGTCTCCGGCACGACGGTGAGGCGACCGAGCGGGAGAAGGCGCGTCACTTCTTCCGCCCAGCGCTGCGGCACAATCGGATCGTGCGCGCCGCGTATCACCAGCGCGGGCATCCGCACATGCGGCAGCTTCTCCTCGATGCGATCCGTCAGGGCATCGCGGAAGGTGGCGATCACTCGCCGCGTGCCGGCATCCCACGTATCCGCGAGCAGTACCGGCCCCATCGACATTTCGCGGGGTGTCTCGCGCAGCCACCGCGCGATCTGCCGGGGCGCGGTGCGTGCGGCCCGGTCCATCGTCGGGCTGAGTAGCGCGATCCCACCGACCCGCTCCGCATGGCGAACCGCGCAATCAACCACGACCTGGCAGCCATAGGAGTGCCCGACGAGCGTGACATCGGCCAATCCGTTCGCATCCAGCCAGGCGGCGAGCACATCGGCGGACTGCGCGACATCGAGGATATGCGGCGGCTTCGCGCTCCGACCGAATCCGGGTAGATCGAGCGCGTAGCCGGTGCAGGTCGGCCCGAGCCGCGCCAGCGTGCGCACCATCGAGCGACTCGACAACGCCAGCCCATGCACGAAGACGACGGAGGCGCCCGAAGCGTCGCCCGCCTGCGAAACGCGCGCATAGATCCGTCGCCCATCGACAGTGGACCAGTGATGGCGGAGCGCGCCGTCGCGATAGTTTCGTCTCTGCATCATCGCCTTTTCATGCCTCATACGCTCCTGTGACGATCCGTTTCGTCCGGTCAACCACACCCGGACGTGGCTGCCGAGGCAAGAACCGTTCCCCGATGCGATGCGGGAAGGTTTTGGGTAATGTCCCCAGATGTGTGTAAGTAGCGTCGTCATTGACGAAGACGGTCATGGTGTGGTTCTTCTCCGGTTGTCGAGACCGTAAAGAAGGAGCAACACCATGACCGACACCCTGAGCATAGGA
>JBPCMC010000098.1:0-5718 GCA_051002645.1 Thermomicrobiales bacterium | reverse complement strand
GGTCGCTCACGACACCGCCAGTGCCATGGCAGACCTGGCAACTGCGCACGTAGATATTCTGCCCGGTCGTTGCATTGCCGGCCGGTGTTTCCGCCAGTTTGAACGCGCTCGTAGAGACCTGCGCGGCGGCCGCGACGGTCGGCGTCTCGGTAGGCAGACGGCTCTTGGCGGCTTCGGACTCGGGGATGCGCCCGCACGCGGTCAGGACGAGACTGCACGCGAGCAGACCGAGCACACACGCGGCAACGATCCGACCGCGCCGTGAGATTCCCGCAAAAGGTCGCATTGCCTCCCCGCTTCCCCTATCAAGCGCAGGGGGGATGTTCGCCCACCTCGCCATCCCCATTCCCCCTCGGAAACCGATGCCGGTTAGTATACGGACACGTCCCGCGATGTCAACGCATCACCGTAGGACTGGGGACTGAGGACAAGTAGGGCCGATCTCCACTTAGTCCTTAGTCCTCAGTCCCCAGTCCTTCTTCCACGTCTTGCGCAGCACGCGGATCCAATTCTCGTGCGCGAGTTTGCGGAGCGAGGCGGCGTCGTAGCCGTGGTCTTTCAGGGCACGGACGAGGTTCGGCAGTTTCGAGACATCGCTGACATCCTGCGGCATCGTCGCGCCGTCGTAATCGGAGCCGAAGCCGACCCGGTCGATGCCGAGATGCTCGACGAGGTAATCGAAATGGCGCACCATCGTTTCGAGCGGGATAGCGGGGTCATTGCTGCCGTCCGCCGTGAGGAAGCCGACGGCGAAGTTCACGCCGACCATGCCGTCCGACTCTTTGATCGCCGCCAATTGCTTGTCCGTGAGGTTGCGCGGCGTGGCCGAAAGGGCATGGACGTTCGAGTGCGTGGCGACCAGCGGCGCGTCCGTCAGCGCGGCGATGTCCCAGAAGCCCTTCTCGTTCAGGTGCGAGAGGTCAAGCATCACACCGAGCCGGTTGCACTCCTTGACGAGCCGCTTGCCCGCGTCCGTCAGGCCGGGTCCGGTATCCGGCGTCTGGCCGAATTTGAAGGGCACACCCTCGGCGAAGATGTTCGGTCGGCTCCAGACCGGGCCGATGGAGCGGAGGCCCGCTTTGTAGTAGACCTCGATCGCGTTCAATTCTTCGTCGATCGCTTCCGCACCCTCGAAGTGCAGAATGGCGCAGAAGGTGCCGCTCGCCAGCGACGCGGCCAGTTCATCCGCCGTCCGAACGATCTTCACCTGCCCCTCGGACCGCTCCTCGATGTGAAAGAGGTTCGCGGTCATGCGCATCGCGACACGGGTCGCTTCATCGAGATCGGGCGTCACCGGGTTGCTGAAGGCGGCGGGGTCGTTCGTCGCGGCCATCCGCTGCCCCGGCACGAAAACGGCGAAGAAGCCGCCCCCCAGCCCCCCCTCCTTCGCGCGCGGGAGGTCGATGTGGCCACGCTCGCTCCGGGTGAAGAAGTCCCGCTCCGTGCCTGGCTCGCGGCCCGGCAGGCTGAGCAGCGTGTCGTTGTGTCCGTCAAAAACGAGGGGCAATGCCGCGTCCGCCATCAACGCCATCCTTTCAGCGCACCGCGCCGTCTCTCCCGTTCTACCGCGACGGGTCTCATCCGTGGCGCACAGTCTATCACTCTCCGACAGGGAACGGCCCGCTGGCACGATACGCCTTGGGAGCGGGAATGAACCGCCAAGACGCCAAGGACGCCAAGAGGGGAAGAGAAAAAGAGTTCCTTCTTCGTGTTTTCTTGGCGTCCTTGCGGGCGCCCTCTGAGCAGTATTGGCGGTTTTGCAACCGTTTTTATAGCGCCGACCGCACGGCAGTCGCTTGCGTGTGTCGTTCAAGGAGCCACGCCGTGTGGTGCATCGAGGCGTTAATATGGGCGCGCACCGCATCGGCGAGGGCGCTGACATCGCCATCGACGAAGGCGCTGACGATCGCCGCGTGCTCGCTATGGGCGGCGTGCGAGCGGCGGAGCACTTCGTCCTCAGCGGGATAGTAGATGCGGCCCGCGCTCATCCGCGCCACGATGCCGTGATGCAGGTCGAGCAGCACCGCATTGCCGGTCAGCCCGACGAGGATCGCGTGCAGGTCGAGGTCGAGCGCGAAGTACGCCGAGTAATCGAAATGGGCGGCGTCCGCCTCCGCGATGATCGTCGTGCTTCGGTCGAAGAGCGCCTGCATCGCCGGGGCGGATGCCTTCAACGCTTCGCCCGTCGCGTGTTCCGCCGCCCAGCACTCGATCATCGTGCGCGTCTCGAAGAGGTCCCGCAACGCGGCGGGCGTCAGCGTGGCGACATAGGTGCCGCGTCGGCTGCGCAGCACGACCAGCCCCTCAGACGTCAGCCGGTTGATCGCGTCCTTGACAGGCGTGCGGCTGACGCCCAGATCGTCCGCCAACTGCTGAATGTCCAGTTTATCGCCGGGCAGGAAGGCGTGATGCATGATGCGCCCCTTCAACCACTGGTACACCTTGGTGGTCAGGTCGCTGTGCTCGATCATCATGCCCTCCTGAGTGAGCAGTGGGCAGTGGGCAATGGACAGTGGGCAGCGGCTTTCGTTCTCTTCTGTCTACTGCCCACTGCTCACTGCTCACTGCTCACTATCCGATGGCGTCCATCAGCCCCTGCATGTAGCCGATGGCGTGCGCCCGGCCGCGATGGCCCCAGGATGAATCGCCGTCCATGTGCGGGACGTGATCGTCCAGCAGGAAGCCGGTGAATCCATTGCGCTTCAGGAGCAGCATCGTCTCGGCGGCGTTGAAGTTCCCCTCGCCAATGAAGCACTCGGCGAAGTCGGGCACCGTCCCCTTCACGTCGCGGAAGTGGATGTAGAAGATGCGCCCCTTCGGGCCGAAGAACTCGATCATCTCCCGCACGTTGGCCGCGCCGCCGGGCATCTCCGAGCAGCAGCCGAGGCACAAGTCCAGCCCCCACGCCGGGCTGCCGTCGCTGATGTCGTAGCCATGCTTGAAATCGTCCACGCTCTTGAAGATGCGCGCGATACCGCCGAGCATCTCCACCGGCGGGTCGTCGGGGTGCAGGGCGAGATTGACGCCCGACTCCTCGGCGACGGGGAGGACGGCGCGCATGAAGTAGGTGTAATTCGCCCACATCTCCTCGGCGGAGATCACGCTGCCCGCCGCGAACTGCTCGTCGATCGCGGCGCTCTTGACGACCGCGAAGGCGCGTTGCTGCGCGGGGGACGCCGCCTCGACCACCGCCATATCGAAGGCGGTAACATGCGCGCCGCCGCGCCCCGGCCCGGTGCGGGTGGTGCGCCAGACGGAGTTGGGCATAAAGTGGTAGCCGAGGGTCGGGATACCGGCGCGGCCCATGTTGCGGATCGTGTTGCAGTAATGCTCGATCTGCTCGTCCCGCCCCGGCAGGCCGAGCATCGCCTTATCGTAGAAGTGGAGCGGCACGTTCTCGATCGCCTCGAACTTCAGGCCGTACTCCTCGGTCTTCAGGCGGAGCGCGAGCATATCCTCGTATTCCCACTGGTGATCGCCCGGCAGCGACGAGTGGCCGAGCAGGTTCATCTGCACGCCACTGACGCCGAGTTGCTTCGCGAACACCAACTTCTCTTCCGTCAGTTCATTAAACTGGCCCAATGCAATGCGCATCTGTTCCGCCATACCGCCGTTCTCCTCCTCGTGCGACCGACCCGGTCATGTTGACAGGTAACATTTCACATGTTAGGTTCGCGCTGTCAAGGGCACGCGCCGAAAATCATGCGGGAGGGAATACAATGTCCGGCAACGCACACGTTTCACGACGGCACTTCCTCGGGGGCATCGCGGGCACGGCGGCGGCAGCGATCCTCGCCGCCTGTGGCGGCAGCAGCGCGACCAATACGCCGAGCGCGGGTTCGGCGGCGACCACCGCCCCGACGACCGCCGCCGGAGCGAATCCGTTCGGCTCGCCTGCAGCGGCTGCGCCGACGACCGCTGCCGCGACGAAGGCGCCTGCAGCGACCACGGCAGCCGGGAGCGCGGCTGCGGCCACCACCGCCCCATCGAGCACGACCACCGCGAGCGGCTCGGCAGCAGCGGGGACGGCGCCGGCAGTCATTTCGGGCACCGGCAAGCTGAGTTACTGGGGCGGCCTGATCTTCTCGGACGACGCCAACAACCTCCAGACCCAGATGATTAAGGACTGGGGTACCCAGAACAAGATCGCCGTCGATGTGGTGATGGTCAACCAGAACGAGACCAACCAGAAAGTCGCGGCGGCGGTCACATCCAATACGATGCCGGACGCGCTCGATATGGGGCTCGATCTGCTCTTGCTCCTCTCCAACCAGAATCAACTCGTGCCGCTCGACGACCTCTATGCCAAGATCGGCAAGGCGCACGGCGGCTGGCTGAAGTCGGTCGATGTGGCGACCGATCCGAAACTCTTCAATGGCACCCGCAACGGTATCCCGTACGGCACGAGCGGCAACGTGCTCTTCCGCCGCACCGACCTGCTGACCAAGGCGGGCATCACGACCGTGCCGAAGACCTGGACCGATGTCAGCGACGCCGCCGCGAAGACGACGAAGTCGCCGATCTTCGGCATGGGCTTCGCCCTCTCGAACGTCGGTGACGGCAACACGCAGGTGCAGGTGATGCAGTCCTGGGGCGGCCGGGTCGCCGACGATGCGGGCAAGGTCTGCACGATCAAGTCGCCGGAGACGAAGGCGTATCTCCAGTGGGTGACGGACGCCTTCAGCAAGGGCCTCTTCCCGCCCGGCGTCACGACATGGGACGGCGCCGGCGACAACAACGGCTACCAGGCCGGGCAACTCGTCTTCATTGCCAACACCGGTAGCGTTTCGATCTGGATGCGCGCCAATGACAAGGACCTGCTCGCCAATACGCAGTACTCCGCGCTCCCGACCGGGCCGAAGATGCGCGTCTCGCCGGGCACCCCCGTCATTCGCGGCATCTCCAAGAACAGCAAGAACGTCGATGCGGCGAAGGCGCTCCTCGAATACCTCGCGACGAGTGCGTATTCCTCCAAGTACTACCCGCTGGCGATTTACGGGCCGGTCTTGCAGGAGGAAACCTCCCTCGATCTCTTCAAGAGCGACCCGGTCCACGCCGGCCTCGCCGATCTCGGCGTCAACGGCACGGCCCCGGCCTTCCCGGACCTCAACAACGCGGCGTACGCGGACTTCAACAACAACTACGTCGTGCCGAAGATGATCCAGCGCGTCGTGATCGACAAGTACGACATCGACAAAGCAATCGACGAAGCGCAGAAGGCGGGCGACGCCATCTACGCCAAGTACAAGTAACGAGGACTGAGGACTGAGGACTGAGAGGAATCAATCGCAGTGGCAGGGAGCATGTAATGAGCAGCAGGACCGGAAACTCAGTCCTCAGTCCTCAGTCCTCAGTCCTCCCTGGGCGGCGTGCGTTCTGGACGTTCGCCCGGCGCGGGTCGCTGGCCGGGTATCTATTCGTCCTGCCGGTCTGTTTCGTCCTGCTCTTGCTCGTCGCCTATCCGTTCGTCTATGCGATTTTCATTTCCTTCACCGACCGGGTCGTCGGCAACGCCGGTCATTGGGTCGGCTTCCAGAACTTCCGCTATCTGTGGAACTTCGTCTCATTCAAACGCGCGCTGACGAACACACTCACCCTGGTGCTCGTTTCCGACGGGCTGAAACTGCTCATCGGCCTCAGTCTGGCGCTCCTGCTCAACGAGAAGATGCGCCTGCGCGGCATGTTCCGCTCCTTCATTCTCCTGCCGTGGGCGATGCC
>JBPCMC010000097.1:0-13948 GCA_051002645.1 Thermomicrobiales bacterium | reverse complement strand
GGGACGGTCAGATCGGTGCAGAGCAGGGCTTGGGTCGTGAAACGCTCCTGCGGATCGCGGATCAGCACCCAGCGGATCGGCACCGATGGTAATCCGGTGTGATACCAGAGCGCCGTCTCTGAGACGATTTCGACCGTGCGCTCCCGTTGCCCGTACCAATGCGTCACCGCGAGGGGCGTCCAGTTGGTGACCGGGTCCGCCGCCCGCGCTACGAGCGTCGGCAAACGCGCGCCTTTCTTGCGCGGTCGGCCATTCTGGTGCGGTTGGCGAGGCGGCGCCGGTTCGTAGAGCGCGGCATCAAGGCGCAAGCGGGTGACGACGGTGATCGGCACGGGCAAGGCGATGCACCGCGCCAGCAGGCGAAGGGCGGCATACCCACTGTCGGCGACGGCGACGATTGCGCGCTCAGGCCACCAGCGGCGGACAACGAGCAGCAGTTGCCATCCCCAATCGGTCAGCGCTTTGTGCCGTTTGCCCGCTGCAAGATTGGCGCGTTCCGACGGGGCGAGGGCGGTCAGGAAGGGCAAGGCCCAGACCCGGTTTGCCCACGGGATCGGGGCAAGCAGCATCAACGAGACCCAGCGCAGTCCGGTCGCTTTGACGAAATGGCTGTGGCTGGAACGCACCGCATCGCGGTAGACCCCTTTGGCGGCGATCTTCGCCCCCGTGCGCCGTTCCAGCGTCTCATCGACGCCGATCACGAGCGGGCCATCGGGAAGGAACGCCGCGACCAACAAGCGCAGCAGCACCCGGCTGGCGGCGAGCGATGACCACGCCGCCCGATTGAGGACGCGATGGTAGCGCTGGAAATGGGGGGTCTGGCCCAAACCCATCACGCGCAAGGCAGCGGTGACGGTGCGCTGCGCGGGGGCGAGGATTGCTCCGGCAAGCAGCACCTGGACATGGAGCCAGACCCGTTTGGAAAAGAGTGGAACGAAGGGGCGCAGCAGCAGTATCATCGCGGGCGGTAGGGTATGCATCGGTACCTCCTCTTGGTCGAGTGGTATCGAGCATACCCCGCCGCTTCATCTCATGCCAAATGGGGAAAGTCGAGCTTATGCTTCGTGGTGCGCCCGCCAGTGCTCCGCGATCTCCGCCGCCGTGGCAAACCAGACCGGCTCCGGCATCGCCCGCGCGTACTGGATGAATCGTTCGAGCATCTGCACGCGGCCCGGTCGCCCCGAGAGTTGCGGGTGCATCGTCACCATGCAGAGGCCGCCGTATTCGTAAATGCCCGCAAATTCCTCCTGCCATGCCTGCAATGCCGTCGCGGCGGTTTGGATGGGACGCGTCGCGCCGCTCGGCCGGAAGAGGAAGAAGGGCGCATCGTCGAGGATCCACTGCACCGGCAACTCGATCACCTCGGTCTCAGGATGTCGGTACGGGAGGAAGGTGTCCATCAGGTTGCTGCTGTACCGGAAGCCGTATTCGGCGAGCAGGCCAAGTGTGTTCGTGCTGAATTCCCAGGAGGGCGACCGATAGCCAATTGGCCGCACGCCCGCCGTCTGCTCGATGGCGCGGAGGCCCCGCTCCATCACCTCGCGCTCCGCCGCCGCCGTGAGCGAGGTCGGGGTCTCATGGATCCAGCCGTGATGGCCGACCTCGTGCCCGGCGGCGACGATGGCGCGCATCATGTCGGGGTACTGCTCCGCCGTCCACCCCGGCACGAAGAACGAGGCGCGCAGATCGTGCCGCGCGAGCAGGTCCATCAGCAGCGGCACGCCGACCGTCGGACCGTAATGGCCCATCGAGAGCAGACCTGGCTTCTCGGCATTCGCCGGGTCGGCAATCAACCAGAGCGTTTCCGCGTCGACATCGAATGAGAGCACGACCGCGCACCGTGCGCCGTTCGGCCATCGTCCGGGCATCGCCTGAATCATCGTCGCCTCCTTGCATCGATCCGTATCGCCGCCATCATACCGCGTCATCGTTGCCGCGCCATCGCATGTGGCGCCCGCTGGCGATAGAGAAACTTACCGATGCGAATGGGTATAGTAACGCTTAGCGCCATCTTTACATCGGCTGGAAAGTGGCGTACTCTCCGTGCTATGAGACGAATCCAACGGAGTTCGGCGCCACTGATCATCGCCCATCGCGGCGCGTCTGCCGACGCACCGGAGAATACGCTCGCCGCCTTCCGGCTGGCAATTGCGCAACAGGCGGACGGCCTCGAGTGCGACCTGCGCATGAGCGCGGACGGCGTGGTGGTCATCAGCCACGACGACTCGCTCAAGCGGACACACGCGCAGCCGGTTCGTATCGCGGGGGCGAGCGCCGCCGCGCTCGCGGCGGCCGATGTGCCAACTCTGGCGGAGACGCTCGCCACGGTGCGCGGGACGTTGCCGCTCATCAACCTCGAACTGAAAGAACCGATCCCGCCCGACATACTCGACGCGACGATTGGGCCGAATATCGACGGCATCGTCCTCAGCAGTTTCGACACGGCGATCATCGCGGCGACCCGCGCCGCCCTGCCACATCTCCCCTTCTGGCTCCTGACGCTGCACGGCACGAATGTCGCCATCGCCCAGGCACGGGAACTCGGCTGCGTCGGCATTCACGTCTGGCACCGGACGGCGACGCCACGCTTCATCGCCCACGCGGCCCGTGCGGGATTCCCCGTCTACGTCTGGACGCTCGACGATGTGCGCCGTGCGGGCATCCTCGCCGGACGCGGCGTGGCGGGCATCACGACGAACGCCCCCGGCACGCTTCGCGCGCTCTTTGTGTCGCAATCGAGCAAGAATTAGCACACGCCATACGTCAGGGCACTTCGGCCAAGAGGCCCTCCCAGAAATCGAGCACGGCCTCGACCTCTTCAGGTGCGCCGTCTGCGGCGGTTGCGTCTTCGGGCCATAGTTGACCGATGGGCGCGAGTGTCATCGCTGCCAATGCTTCGTATCGCCCTACCTTGCGCCGCCGATCTGCTTCCGCGAGACACTCCTGAAATGCGGTGAGGTAGTGCGGATCATGGAGATTCAAGTAGCGAATTGCTGCCTTCGGGCCCCGCCAGGGCAAGCGCCGCACGGTGAAGTACACGCGCCACAGATCGGCCACTAGCGAGAGCAGTGAGTAATCAACCGCGAGCAGGTACACAGGATCGTCAGTGAACAATAGATGCTTCAACATCCGCAGGTCGTAATTGACGTTGAACCAGACGGCGTATCGCTCTTCTTCCGTCGCCAATACAAGCGGCATCGACGCGTGAATCCGGGCTTGTGCATCTGTCAATCGTCCCGCTCGGTCGAACAGGATTTTTCCACCAACGAACCGATGTGCCAGTCCGCCGTCCGCAGATGCATCGGGAATGGTCGCGATGCTTGCAGCGATACGTTCTATCTCATCTGCCAGTGTGAAGGCGACTTCGGCAACCCGGTGATCGACTGTGGCCAGGATGAGCGAGATCGGCACGGGACGGCGCGCGAGCACGACCAATATGTCGTAGTCACTGGCAGCAGTCAGTTCATCCCTCCCACCGGAACCGACGAGCACGACGCCCTCAACCTCTGCACGCGCGACAAGGCGCAGTACGATGAGATCAAGAGACATTTCAGCACTGAGCGGCCCACGGATCGGTGGCAATCCTTCGTCCCCTCTCCGGCGTCGTTCGCATCCCGAGGCCGTCTGCGTTATGGATATGCGTAGGTACTGATAATCGCCCCGGAGGCATCGCGGAGCGTCGCCGTGTCACCGGTGTCGTTCCAGATGCCGACCGTTTTGCCCCAGTAATAGTCCACACCGCTCGGCATACCCCGGCCCGAATGCACGACCGCAACACCGCCCGGCGCGAGCGCCAGCGACGGGAAAGTGAAGAGGTTCTTGCCGCTCGCATCGGCGAGCGTCCAGCGCGTGATGTCGACCGTGGCGAGGCTATCATTGCGGGTCGTCACCGTCTCGCCGTTCACATCCGCCGCGCCGTCCTTCGGGCGGGCGACGAGATCGACGATGCGGACGGGGCCCGCGCCGGTGATCCTCGGAGATGATGTCGCGCGGGGCGATGCGGACGACTTCGCCGGCTTCGTCGTTGTTTGCGGGACGGACGGGACGGTGATCGGCGCGAGCGGCGCGTCCGGGCTGAGGTAGCGATAGTTGAAGTAGTGCAGCCCGATATTGCCCATCTCCACCTGAAAAGCCGCCGGATTGGTCGGGGTATATGAGAGGACGCGCCGCTCGAAAAGTTGCACCATCACGGCAGTCGGCGCACCGCCGACGCGCACCGTCACCCAGAAGGCGGGCGCTATCGGGTACCCCGTGACGGTCAGCCAGTCGAAGAGGGGTGTCTGATCCACGAGCGCGCCGTTCTGCTCCGTGGCGCCGCCCGCCGTGAGGAAGGCCCAAAATGCCTGGGGAATCGTCTGCCCGGTCTCGGGCACGAACTGGACGAGGTGCGCGTTCGGATCGCTCGCGGCGGATGCCATGCCATTCGCCTGCACGACCAGCGGACGCTCGGCATCGCCACCGGGTGGGAGGGTGAGCGTATCCGTCACCGACTGCCCGGTCGCGTCCGGCTGCGGCCGGTCGATCCGGTCGCGGAGTTGCGCGTAGGTCGGGAAGGTATTGGTCGCGTCGCCGACGACGGCGGTCGCGCTGCCCCGACCGCGCACCTCGATGGCGGCCGGGCTGTCGCCGGTCTGGATATGGCCGGTGACAAGTTCGCGCGTCAGCAACCCGGTCGTGACAACTCCACGCGCCGGATCGGTCAGTTCCATCCGCGCCTTATCGAAATACTGCACCAGCCGCGTGCCGCCCGGCGCGTCACGATACGCTTCCGTGATCCCGGCGCTGTTCGGCCCCGCCCCCCAGACCCAGCCGCGTTGCAGCGCGCCGGAGGCGACCGGCTCATCTACCGGCGACCATGCCGCACCGAAGGCGGGCGCAGCAAAGGTGACCGCCGCCGTCACGGTCGGAGCGGTCGCTGCGAATGGCAAGCCTGCCAGCAGGAAGGCAGCCGCAACCGCGACAGACAACCACAACGGGAGGCGCAATTGCGCGATTCTCGTCTCCATCGCTCAGATACTATCGATGACGAGACGGTGGTGCAGCCGCCCCGCCAAATCCGGCAGATCGACTGCCGTCGCTGCACCACGCGGTGGCATAGAGAGATCGACGCTCGCGAGCACATTCGCGTCCGCCCAGACGAGCGAAGCAGTCGTCACGTTCTCATTCGACCGGTCCACGACGAGGTACGAATTGGCGCCGAACGGGCCATCGGTGAGGGCAACCGCAGGCAGATTACGCAGTCGGTCGCGATTGAAGTTGAGCGCGGCGACCGCGCCGTCCGGCGTGCGAAAGAGCGAGACGAGCGATTGAATCGCCGACGCCTGATTGCCCGGTTCGGTGCGCACAAAGACGCGCCGGTATCCGGTCACTCGCTGCCACGCTTTGAGGTAGGCGCCGTAATTGGGGTCCGCGTCGTTCCTGCTCACCAGTCCATTGGTGGCTTCGCCGTCCAATTGGAACTGGAAGCCGCTCGGCATGTCGCCGGGAGTGAGGTTGTAGCGCCCCATGAGCACGTTGACCGCCTGAATCGGGCCGACGGGTATAGCGGGGTCCACGCTCGTCGTCGGTAGCGCCTGATACCGCCACCGGTAGTAATGCGCGCCGACATTGCCCGCCTCGACCTCGAAGCCGGACGGATTGCCCGGTGTATAGGTCAGCACACGCCGCTCGAAGGCCTGCATCAAGACCTGCCGGGGCACGCCCGCCACGCGCACCGTCGTCCAGTACGCCTCGGTGACAGGAAACCTGGTCGCGTAGAACGGATTCGCGAAGAGGGGTCCGTTCGTCGTCCCGCCCGCGCCGTCCCCGACCGGCCCCGCACTATTCATGAAGACCCAGAAGACCGACGCCACCGTGTGCCGCGTCTCCGGCGCCAGCACAGCGGCGGCCACGCCGTCAGGCCCGCCTGCGCTGACTGCCGCGCTGCGGTCCACCATCTCCGTGATCGGCGCACCGACCGCGCGGGCGGGGAGGTCGCGTAGCCGGGCGAGTGTGACATAGGTCGGCGCGTTCGGATCGTCGCCGTCGCCGACCGCGTTGATCGCCGCCGGGTCGCGCTGCTCGAACTGGGTGGGGTCGTTGCCAGTCTGCACCCGCCCCGTCATCAGTTCGATCACGAGCAAACCGTTTGTTACAACGGTCGGCGACGACGGATCGGCAGCGGGATTGGTGATCTCCATGCGGCTCTTAACGAAGTATTGGACGAGTCGCTTCCCGCCGGGGCTCTGGGCGTAACGCTCCGTCATCCCCGCCGAGAGCGGCGCCGGGCCCCAGAGGAAGGTCCGCGAGAGATGATTCGCGGCCACCGGGCCATCGGTCCGCTCCCAGAGCGCGCGAAAGGCCGGGTCCGCGAACGACTCCGCCGCCCGGACCGACGCAAGCGGTACGCTCACGTACAGACAGAGCAACGCGAGGAGGGTGATACGAGCGGACGCGATGGGCCAATGTGGCATCGACGAACTCCACAAACGACGGAAAATGCTGACACGGAGAGCGGTACTCTGGTAGTATAGCAAGGTCATGCAAGATGTACGTTCATTGCAACACAGCGCAGTGATGCGCACGACAAAGGAGTAATTGCTTGCCCGACAGCATGAAGATTGGCCTCTTTGACCTCAACACCGGCGCATGCAGCGTGCCAGACGTCGCCGCCCGCGTCGCCAGGCTAGCGGAGGATGCCGGCTTCGACTCGCTCTGGGCGGGCGAGCATGTCGTCCTGCCCGATCCGCGCGTACCGCCCTCGCCGATGGAACCGTCCGACCCCATCCTCGACCCGATCATCGCGCTCACCTTTCTCGCCGCGCAGACGCGCCGCGTGTGTCTCGGCACGGGCATCATCATCCTGCCGCAGCGCAATCCGCTCGTCCTCGCCAAGGAGATCGCCAGCCTCGATGTGCTCTGCGGCGGACGGTTCATCTTTGGCGTCGGTGTTGGCTACCTGGAGCCCGAATTTCGCGCCCTCGGCATCCCGTTCGCGGATCGCGGCCCGCGCACCGACGACTACCTCGCGGCGATGCGCGCAATTTGGAGCGAAACGGCCCCGACATATCAGGGCCGGTTCACCCAATTCGCGGGCGTGCAGGCCTATCCGCGACCCGTGCAGCAGCCGGGCCCGCCGGTCGTGGTCGGTGGCCGCTCGCCGGGAGCGTACCGCCGCGCTGTGCAGCAGGGAGCGGGCTGGTACGGTTTCGCCCTCAGTCTCGACCGCACCGCCGAGGCAATCGCGGCGCTGCGTGAGACAAGCGACCGATACGAGCGTCCGGCCTCCCTCGGCGCGCTGGAAATCAGCGTCACACCTCGTGGCCCGGTCATGCCGGACGACGCCGCGCGGTACGCCGCCCTCGGCGTGCATCGCCTCATCCTCCGCCCACCCGCCGACGGGGACGCCGCAGCCGTTGAACGCTTCGTCCACGAGGTCGGCGAGACGATCATCGGACGCGTGTAATCCTACCCCGGCCCCCTCCCGAAACGGGAAGGGGAGCAGGGTAAAGCGGGAGCATCGGGCCATCGATAGCAGGCCACGGCGCCCAGCGCGAGTCACCCCTTCCCGTTTCGGGAGGGGGCGGGGGGTAGGCATGCTAGACTGACTGCCTTTAGCGGCAGTGTGGAGCAATAGAGGGAGGGGACGAGACGTGACAGCGACGGGCGACCGCGTACACGCCTACATCGACGAGCATTGGGATGCACATCTCGACGCGGTGCGGGACTTCGTGCGCCAGCCGTCGATCTCGGCGGACGGCACGGGCATGGCGGAGTGCGCCCGGATGCTCGTCCGCTGGATCGAACGGCTTGGCGGCACGGGCGAGATCGTGCCGACGGAGGGCTGGCCCGTCGTCTATGGCCGCATCGACGCGGGGGCGCCGCACACGATCCTCCTCTACGGCATGTACGACGTGCAGCCGGTGCTCGGTGAGTCATGGGTGGTCGGCGACCCATTCGGCGGGGAGATTTTGGTGCCGTCCTTCGCACCGGAACTCGGGCCATGTCTGATTAACCGGGGCGTGATGAATCAGAAGGGCCCGCTCGTCAACACGCTGCTCGCGCTGGAAGCCTTGAAGAAGGTCAACGGCAAACTGCCGCTCAACGTCATCTTCATGGTTGAGGGCGAGGAAGAGATGGGCTCCAAACACCTGCCGGACTTCGTCGCCGCGAACCGCGAGCGGCTGAAGGCGGACGCCGCCTTCTTCGGCTTCCTCTCGCAGGATATGAACGGCAAGGTGCTCAGTTATCTCGGGGTGAAGGGCATCCTCTTCATGGAGTTCACGGCGCGCGGTGGCGATTGGGGCGGCCCGACGGTGCGCGCCGTCCACGGCTCGAACGCCGTCTGGTACGGCAATCCGGCCTGGCGGCTCACCCAGGCGCTCTCCTCGATGATCACGACCGATCAGAAGCACATCCTCATCGACGGCTTCTACGACGAGGTCGAACCGGCCGACGCGCACGATGAGGCGCTGCTCGCCACCCTCGCGCCGACGCTCGATCCCGATGAGCAGTTGCAGAGCGACGAGGTGCGCCGCTTCAAATACGACCTCGACGGCGTGCCGCTGCTGCGCAAGTACCTCTACCAGCCGACGCTGAACATCGATGGCATCGTTGGCGGGCACTGGCAAGAGGGGACGAAGACGATCATCCCGCATGAGGCGAAGGCGAAGGTGGATGTCCGCGTGGTGCGCAATATGGACCCCGCGCGCACCTTCGAGCGCATCCGCGCCCATCTTGACACGCACGGCTTCGGCGATATTGAGGTCGAAATCCTCGACAGTTACAAGTGGGCCAAAACACGGATCGACGATGCGCCGGTCGGGGCGATGATCGACACCTACCGCCAGTTCGGTCACGAGCCGGAAATCTGGCCGCATCTCGCCGGCTCCGCGCCCTTCTATCTCTTCACCGACAACGAGTGGCTGAATATCCCGGTTGTGATGGGCGGCCTCGGCGGGCGAGTCCACAGCCCGAACGAATACGCCACCGTGCAAGGCTTGAAAGAGAGCCAGCAGTGGATCGCCGTCTACTTCCTCAACCTCGCGGACGCATTGGCGGACTGAAACAAGAAGGCGCGAAGAGCACAGGATGCAACGGAGGAGAGTCGTTTCGCCACCTTCTCCACCGTTACCTTCCGAACGAGGATACATATGAGCGAAGGGACGCGGCGAGAGAGAGAATTCCATTTCGATCTCTTCGCCGACTACTTTCAGTTTTATCTTCAGGACGAGCAGGCCGATTTGGCAGGGTCGGAAGGGATTTGGACAGACCGGTCCCTAGCCGATATGGTGGCTGTCGCCCCTGGCCAACTGCTTGTCAGTACCGTGCGGAACATGACTGTATCTGTAACGGTGATGCTCACAGACTCAGAACCGATCGACGATTTCGCGGCATGGGATCATGTCATAGATGCTGGTCTTGATGTTCCATCCGGTCGCATCGTGATCGCGGGCTGTACCGATTCCTTCTTCGATGCCGCTCGGATAGCGGTTCCGGTCGGCCGGTATCGTGTCCGTGTCTACTATGGGAGGCTGGACAGCATCGACGAAGAATATGGACTTGATGGCGACGACCACTATCAGGTTGTTCTTTGGCCCGCTAGCGATGAGGTACAGCCATCGGTCCTCAAGCGATGGGTCAGTAGCCGAACGTATGATGTTATGACACGGAATCCACTCATCGGCACATGGCGACTCGCCTCATACCAATGTAAGGACGCAAACGGTCAGACGACCTTCCCCTTAGGCGAGAGGCCATCAGGATTCATGATCTATGGAAGCCAAGGATATATGTCGCTTGTCGTCTCTGCCGATAGGCAGCGATCGATTTCGCCACAGACACACAACTCCGATGAGCCTATTGAGTATGACGATGCGCAGGTTGGTTTCCTTGCTTACAGTGGCCGCTATGACTTTACCGGCCCGAATGTCGAGCACCATGTGGACGTGAGTTCGCTTCCGAATTGGGTCGGAGCACTACTCACCTACAGTGTGAGTTTCACGGGATTCGATGGAAAACAGCGTGTCAATCATTTCGCAAGGACGAATGTGGATAGCACCGAAAAGCAATTCGCGTGGTGGACATGGGAACGTGTCGATTCTACAGACCACACAGCGTAGAGGAGCAGGCAATCATGAATCAACTGGTGAAGGAAAAGGTCGCGCAGGCAGTCGGTATTCTCGATGAACTCGACGTGGATATGTGGCTGCTGGTCGGGCGGGAGACGAGTACGCTCTGCGATCCGTCCATCCCGATTGTCGTCGGGGCGGGTGCGACGTGGCCGTCCGCCTTCATCATCACGCGCGCGGGCGAGGCGCACGCGATTGTCGGTACGGGCGATGTGGCGCAGATCGAGGCGGGCGGCATCTACACGCCGCATGGCTACGTCAAGGGGTGGAGCGAGCCGCTGCGGGAGATCATCGGCCGCATTGATCCGCGCACGATCGCGCTCAACTACAGCATCGACAATGACAAAGCCGATGGCCTGACCTACGGGATGTGGCTCAACCTCAACCGCGCCTTGGAGGGGACGCCCTACCCGGAGCGCTTCATCTCCGCCGAGCCGATCGCGTCGCGCGTGCGCGGGCGCAAATCACCAGAGGAGCGGGCGCGGATCACACACGCCTGTGAAGAGACCGAACGCCTCTTCCGCGAGATGATCGATTGGGTGCGCATCGGCACGACCGAACAGGAAATTCACCGGTTCCTTCATGACCGGTGCAAGGAACTCGGCTACGGCCTGTCGTGGGAGCGGGAATACGACCCGACCGTGACGGCGGGAGACAAATCGCCCATCGGCCATGTCGGGCCGACGACGAACGCAGTCGAAAAGGGCAAGCTGCTGCGGATCGACTTCGGCATCACCATCGACGGCTATTCATCCGACATGCAGCGCACCTGGTATTTCCTCCAAGACGACGAGACGGATGCGCCCCTGGCGGTGAAGCGGGACTTCGAGACCGTCGCCCGCGCCATCCAGGAGGGATTCAAGGCCATCCGGCCCGGCATCCCTGGCTGGCAGGTCGATGAGGCGGCGCGCGACTTCTTCGAGGAGCGCGGCAAGGAATGGCGCTTCGCTCTCGGCCATCAACTCGGCCACGTCGCGCACGACGGCGGGGGCGGCTTTTACCCGCGCTGGGAGCGGTATGGCGAGAAGCCGAATGAGATCGTCGAGGTCGGGCAATGCTATGTACTGGAGATCGGCACGTTCGTCGATGGCTACGGCCCGATTAGCCTCGAAGACGATCTCGAAGTGACGGAAGACGGCGCGCGATGGTTCGTGCCGCCGCAGACGGAGATGATGCTCGTCCGCAAGGAGTGATGCGGTGATCGGCGCGGCGGTGGCCCGCCTCTCGCGTCTTCAATGACCGCGTCGCCGCCCATGTGCTATGCTCTCCTCAACGGACATCAGATGACGGGGCGCCCGCGACCGGCGGGCGCCGCAGGGAGAGCGGAGGGCACCGGTGGACTTCGGACATGAGTTGCGCATTTTCGTCACCGCGATTATCTATGCCTTTACGGGCATGATCCTCCTGCTCGTCGGGTACTGGCTGTTTGACGCGCTGCATCCGCACGAGATTCGCAAGAAGATCTTCGAGGAGGACAACATCGCGGTCGCGGTCGCGGTGGGCTTCTTCATGCTCGGCGTCGCCGTCGTCATCCACGGCGCATTCTCAACCTAAACAACCGGCGCGGCTGTGGCAGCCAACCTGCGGTATCATCTCCTCGGGTGCATCCAAAGTGCGTCGGAGGAAATCCATGCCGCGAATTCGCTCGACTCCCCTCCTACTTGTTGGCTGCTGCCTCGTCCTGCTCTCCGCGTGCGGCGGCAAAGCGACCCCAACGCCGCAACCCGCCGCCACCGCCACGGTCGCCGCATCGACCCAGGCAGCCGCCACAACACCTGCCGCGACGGTTGCCGCGCCAACTGCGACATCCGCGCCGACCGCCGCGCCCGCGCAGCCAGCGGCGACGGCGGGCGTGATGGCGCAACCGTCGTCGCCCATACCTGCTGCGACATCTGCTCCAAGCACGACCACCGCAAGTGCGACCACCGTGCCAGCACCGACGTCTGGGCCACCCCAGCAACACACGCTCCCCGGCGGCACCGTGACGTTGCCCGCCGGATTTACTATTGACGTGTATGCCACGGGCGTCGGTCAGGCGCGCTTCATGGCGGTGCGGCCATCCGATGGCGTGCTCTTCGTCGCCGATGCGAATGGCCGCATCCTTGCCTTGCCGGACGCGAACCACGACGGCAAGCCGGACGACGTCATGGTCTTCGCGAGCGGGCTCAACCTACCGACGAGCATCGCCTTTTTTCAAGACTGGGTCTATGTCGGTGAGACGGACAAGGTCTCCCGCTTCAGCGCGCCGAATAATGCGCTCCAGGCGCAAGGCGCCAAGCAGGTGATCGTCCCCAATCTGCCGACGGGAGGCCACTTCACCCGCACGGTCGCCTTCGGGCCGGACGGCAAACTGTATCTGTCGATTGGGTCGTCCTGCAACGTCTGCATCGAGAAGGACAATCGCCGCGCCGCGATCAGCGTCTACGACCCGGACGGCAAAAATGGCAGGCTCTTCGCCACCGGGCTGCGCAATGCCGTCGGCATCACCTGGCAACCGGGCACGAACCAGATGTGGGTGGCGGTGAACGGGCGCGACAGCATCGGCGATGACATCCCGCCCGATGACTTGCGCGCGGTCCAGGATGGCGTCTTCTATGGCTGGCCGTACTGCTACAATGGCACGAATCCCAATCCCGAGTTCAAGGACCCCTCCAAATGCGCGAACGTCCCGCCCGATGATGTGGCGCTGCCGGCGCACTCCGCCGCTCTGGGGTTGACCTTCGGCGACCAGTTTGCCGCGCCGCAGCCGTACAAACAAAGTATCTACATCGCTTATCACGGCTCGTGGAACCGCACGGTGAAGACCGGATACAAGATCGTGCGCGTGCCGATGGTCAACGGCAAACCCGGCCAGCCGGAAGATTTCGCCTGGGGGTGGCTGCCGGGCAGCGCCGATAATCCGGGCCAGGTCTGGGGTCGCCCGGTCGGTGTGACCATTGGGAGCGACGGCGCGATGTACGTCACGGACGATTCCGCCGGGCGGATCTACCGCATCAGCGCCACCGGATAAGAAACGAATTCAAAACCGCCGAGGACGCCAAAGACGCCAAGGAACGCGAAGGAGAACGGTCTTTTCTCTTCTCCCCTCTTGGCGTTCTTGGCGTCTTGGCGGTTCGTACGTCGCGGGTTTTGCCACTGGCTCAAGCCAAGCGCGCTCGGGGCGCACGAAACGATGCGCTGTGCAGCCTGAGTGGTGGCACCATTCGTGCTTTCCTTACCGCCGTATATCATCGGTGGATATGGGGAGAAAACTATGGTGCAGCACACAACTATCGAACCATCGCAGCCGCCCGTGCCACCGCCGCCCAACGCGGAAGTCGCCCCCGCGCCACGAGCCGGGGCGCGGCCTGCAGCCAGTGGGGAGAGCGCGGTCTCCTTCGATCAGGTCGTCAAGCGATTCGGCAAAGAGGAAGTGCTGCATGGGCTCTCGTTCCGGGTGCCGTGGGGCGAAATCCTCGGTGTGATCGGGCCGAGCGGCAGCGGCAAGACGACGACGATCCGCATGATGCTCGGCATGTACAAGCCGTCGGCGGGCTCCGTCCGCCTCTTCGGGCGCGATCCGTGGAAACTGCGGCGCAGCGACCGCGAGCGGATCGGCTACATGCCGCAGGATTTCGTGCTCTATCCCGCCTTGACCACCGAGGAGAATTTGCGTTTCGCCGCCTCGCTCTACGGCATACCGTGGTGGGAAACGAGAACGCGCATCAGCTAGTTACTCGAATTCGTCGATCTCGCGGACGCCCGCACGCGGCGGGCGGAGGACCTTTCCGGCGGTATGCGGCGGCGGCTCTCGCTCGCGGCGACGCTGATGCACGACCCGGATTTCCTCGTCCTCGATG
>JBPCMC010000096.1:0-5505 GCA_051002645.1 Thermomicrobiales bacterium | reverse complement strand
GAAATCCCGGCCGGGACGCGCCTCAGTGACGCTGAGATTGCGCGCTCGATGCAGGTAAGTCGTGCGCCAGTACGTGAAGCGTTCGCTCACCTCGAACAGGAGGGACTCGTGATGCGACGCCCGAATCGCGGCACGTTCGTCGCGGAAATCTTCACGAATCAGGACGTTGTCGAACTCACGGGCTTGCGCAGTGCCCTCGAAGGCTACGCCATTTCCCTCGTTGTCGCGCAGATTACGTCGCAAGAACTTGCACTGCTTTCGGATCTCGTTGACCGCATGATCCACGCTGCGGACTGTCGCGACCTCGCGCGGTTGGCAGATCTCGACTTTCAGTTCCATCGGACGATTTGCCAAGCCGCACGACATCGTCGCCTCCTCCAGGTGTGGTCCACCATTGCGTCCCAGTATTGGGCACTCTATCTTACCTCGCTTCAATATGTTGACACGGACATCAGCAGAGTCGGTCAACACCATCGTCCGATTATTGATGCGCTCCGGGCGAGCGACGTGGATGCGGCCGTCGCGCTCCTTCAGGAGAATATCATGAGCAGCGGCGACCAATTGCGCACGCGGTTGCCAGATGAGGCCTCTGATATGAGCGAAGAGTCACGCGGATCATCTTCCGAGCGGATCGTTGCGTCCGTATCGGCATAGGAGCGATGCACATGCGACGAATCGACGCACACAACCACATCGCGATGAACTTTCTCCCCGATATCCGCGCGGGGCATACGAGCCAGACAGCGGAGGAACTGATCGCCGACCTCGACCGCCTCGAGTTCGATCAGGCAGTTGTCTTTCCAGAGCCATACGACTGGAATTACCGCGCGCTGCACGACGAAATGGCTGAGGCAATCCGGCGTCATCCGGACCGCCTCGTACCGCTGGCGCTCGTCAATCCCCGTGAGGGTAAGCCCGGTCTCGACGAAGCGGAACGCTGCATCCGGGAGTATGGGGCGCGGGCGATCAAGTTTCGCCCGGACAGCCAAGCGTGCCCCGCGAACTCCGACGCGGTACGCGCTGTGCTCGCCCTTGCCGACCGACTGCACGTACCAGTCTTTATCCACTCCGGCTATAGCGTGCAAGCGCATCCGCTCACCATCGGCGATCTTGTTCGCGATTTCCCGACGCTTCCCATCGTCATGCAGCATATGTTTGACCTGACCGGCAAGCACAGCGTCAAAGTCGCCAAACGGAACCCGAATGTCTCGCTCGAGACGTCCGGCGTGTATTCGCCCTATCTCATCCGCGAAGCGATTGAAACTCTTGGTCCCGACCGCGTGATGTTTGGCAGTGACTCCCCCTACCTGCCGCGCGGTCTCGAACTCTTCAAGATCACTTGCTTGCACTTACCCCCCGCAGTCGAGCAGCGCGTGCTCGGTGAGAATGCCGCCGCGTTCCTGGGTATCTAGGAGGGACCATGGTTATTGATTTCCACAATCACCTCGGGATCGACCTTGGGGCGGAGCTCTCGCAAACGGCGGACGAATTGATCGCGCGCATGGATGAGGCAGCGATCTCTCTCGCGGTTATTTTTCCGTTCCCGGGTTGCCCGGACCTTGCGGCAGGTAACGCAACGGTCTGGGAGGCCGCCGCGCGATACTCGGACCGCCTCATCCCCTTTCTCGGTGTCAATCCCCGTGAACATCGCAATCAGAGCGCGGACGAGCTGACTGCGTACCTAAACGAGCGGGCGGCGCACGGTATCATCATTGACCCAATGATGCACCATTTCTCCCTCCGGCATGCGATTGTTGATCCGCTTATGCAGGCATGTGCGACGCTGCACTTGTCGGTGATGATTCAACTGATCGGGCAGGGGCAGGAGGATTGCTCGCCGATGGTTGAATTAGCAGCACGACATCCCGAGGTCACGGTGATTGTCTCACCTCTTGTCTACTGCCCCGGGTGGGCAACGATCGCGAAGGCACAGCCGAATCTTTATGCCGATACCGCCAAACCGATGCACCCCGGACATATCGTCCAACTCGTGAACGCTCTCGGCGCGGAGCGCGTACTGTTCGGCTCCGAAACGCCCTACATGTCACCACTCGTGGAGCGGGAGAAATTCCGATACACCGATTTATCGGAGGAAACGCAGGAGCAGATCCTTTCCGGAAATGCGGAGCGTCTCCTCTCAGTTGTGAAGGATGTGGCGTAGACGATGGCGAATCGAGACTTGTCACTACCGAGCGCGCGCTTCACCACGCTGGAAGTCGCTGAACGACGCGGTTCCGGCGAGGGGTATCTCCGGTCAACGCTCCACCGGCTCATCTCCACGCGCACCGCGCTCGTCGGATTGGTCTACCTCGCAATCCTCATCATCGCGGCATTGAGTGCGGGAATGCTCTCACCTTATAACCCGTATCAGACACGGACGAGCGTCGCCCTTCGCCCTCCGAGCACGAACCATCTGCTCGGTACCGATGAGCTGGGGCGGGATATCCTCACTCGCATCCTCTACGGCGCGCGGCTCTCGTTACGCGTCGGACTGATCGCGGTCGGGATCGCCGCAGCGGTCGGTACGATCCTCGGTCTCTGCGCGGGCTATTGGGGTGGATGGGCCGAAACCGTCATCATGCGTTGCATCGACGTCATGCTTGCGTTTCCCGGGATTCTCCTCGCTATCGCGATTACCACCGTCCTCGGCCCCAGCCTGACCAACGTGATGATCGCCGTTGGCATCGCCTACATCCCGGCATATGTGCGACTCGTGCGCGGTGCGACGCTCTCCGTGAGAGCGCGGGAATACGTGGAGGGAGCGCGCGCGATTGGCTGTGCCGACAGCCGTATTGTTTTTCGATACATTCTGCCCAATATATTGGCGCCCGTCATCGTCCTCAGCACTCTCGGAGTCGCCGGGGCAATCCTGACGGCGGCCGGTTTGTCATTCCTCGGGCTGGGCGCGCAGTCGCCAACGGCGGAATGGGGCGCGATGCTCACGACGGGGCGCACCTATCTCCGGCAAGCCTGGTGGGTGGCAACGTTTCCAGGCGTCGCGATCATGCTCACCGTCTTGGCAATCAACATGATCGGCGACGCGCTTCGGGATGCGCTCGATCCACGACTGACGCCATACTGAACGAAGGGAGAATCAATCATGGACACGGACGCCACAAACCTGGAATTGCCCGCACCGATCTTGAATCGCCGCCGATTCCTCACAGCAGTCGGCCTCGGTGGTATCGCTACCGGGCTGCTTGCCGCCTGCGGGGATACACAGACGCCGACGAACACTCCCGCATCCGCCGTCAGCACCACAGCGACGACTGCACAAACGACCAACCCGAGCGCAGCAACGAGCGCCACGACCACGAGCGGCACTGCGGCGAGCGCTGCGCAGCTCACCCCCGTAAAGGGTGGCAAGATCATCATGGCGATCAGCGCGGACCCCGACACCCTCGATCCAAACGTCACGCCCTTCGCCCAAGTGGTGGTGCAGAATCTCTACGATACGCTTATCGTGCGCGACCGCGATTTCAGTTTCAAATCCGGCCTGGCAACTTCGTGGACCGCCTCAGCGGATGGCCTCAGTTACACCTTCAAGTTGCGGCAGGGCATCAATTTCCATGATGGCACGCCATTCGATGCGTCGGCGGCAAAGTTCACCTTCGACCACATCGTGGATCCGCAGACGAAATCGAAGCTTGCGATCGACATGCTCGGTCCTTATGCTGGATCAGAGGTTATTGATCCGACGACGGTCAAAGTCAACTTCAAGGAGCCGTACGGGCCCTTCCTCGATGCGGTTAGTCAGTTTTTCCTCGCCATGGTCTCGCCAGCGGCAGTGCAGAAGTACGGCGCGGACTTCGGCCGAAACCCGGTGGGCACAGGGCCGTGGAAGTTCAAGGAATGGGTCACGAAGGATCACATCACATTCGTCCCGAACGAGGGGTACAACTGGCCACCCGCGACCGCGCTGCACATGGGCCGGGTCTTCCCGGACGAATTGACCTTTCGTATCGTTCCGGATGAAGCGGCGCGCTCCGCCACCCTCGAGACGAACGAGAGCAATTTCTGGGTGGGGGCACGACAGGAATACGCGCGACTGCGCGGCCTCAACAAATTCCAAATGCTAACGCAAGCGCGTCCAGGTGAGCCGGTCGTCTTCCTGATGAATACGACGCACCCGATCCTGAAAGACGTCGCAATCCGCGACGCGATCAGTTACGCGATCGACAAGGAGGCGCTCATCAAGGCGCCGGTCTACAGCGGCGTTGGCGAGCAAGCATACGGGCCGATCTCCGCCGTGACCTTCGGCTTCAGCGATGACGTAAAAACGCTCGTGCGGCCTTTCGATCTCGCGAAGGCGAAGCAAACCCTCGATGGCGCGGGCTGGAAAGCGGGAAGCGACGGGGTCCGCACGAAGGGCGGCACCCAGCTCAAGTTCCCGTTCGTCTCCAGCGCGTATGCCGCCGCGTTCGGTCAGGTCATCCAGGGACAACTGCGCGATCTCGGTATCGTCATGGACATGCAGCAACTCGATAGCGCCGGATGGGTCGCGACGATGAGCAAGGGTGACTTTGGCGCCACGGGCACGTCGTTCACGTACGGCGACCCCGACGTGCTACGGCTTCTCTGGTCCACGCCGACGATTGGGGCGAACAACTGGACCCGTGTCAGCGATCCAGACCTCGACGCATTGCTCATCAAGGGGCGAGCGACGACCGTGGACGCACAGCGGTTGGACATTTACAAGCAAGCGCAAAGTCGGATCATGCAGACGCGCGCGCTCGTCCCACTCGCGAATGAGGCGGTCTTCTACGCACTTGACAAATCCATGAAGGGATTAGCGGTGGACCCGCGTGCGTATCCACTTTTGTACGACATGTACGTCCAGAAGTAGTCCATTGACAGGGGCCGCGTGCGATAGACTCTTGTACGCAATGAGGAGGCGGAGAGGAGGCGGCTAGATGGCACGATACATTCTCCGACGGCTGGCGCTCTCGATACCGGTCCTCATCGGCGTCTCTATCGCGGTCTTCTCGATGCTGCATCTCGTCCCCGGCGATCCGGTCAGCGTAATGCTGGGAGACACCGCGAGCTCGCCAGAACGGGTTGCGGCGCTGAAGCATGAACTCGGCCTCGATCAGCCAATTTATGTCCAGTATTTCCGTTACATGGGCCGGGTGCTCCACGGCAACTTGGGGCGCTCGATTCGCACCAATCAGCCAGTCGCGACGATCATCCGGCAGCAGTTGCCAAGCACCGTTGAACTCACGCTGGCGGCGATGGTCATCGCAATCACCGCAGGGCTTCTTCTCGGTGCGCTCGCGGCAACGCGCCATCGCTCGTGGCTCGATGTGTTGACAATGGCGATCGCGACGCTCGGCGTCTCCATGCCGAGTTTCTGGCTCGGTTTCATGCTCATCCTCTTTTTCGCGGTCAAGGTGCAATGGCTGCCGATCGCGGGGGGTGGTGACGTAAAGCATCTGATCTTGCCGGCGATCACCCTCGGCTTCTCCGCCACGGCAATCATCGCTCGATTGACACGCTCCAGCCTAC
>JBPCMC010000095.1:0-4035 GCA_051002645.1 Thermomicrobiales bacterium | reverse complement strand
GCGACCGCGCCCGTTCGCCCGCGCCGAGGGTCAGTGCGTCGTACGCTTTCTGGACGCGGTCCCACCGTTTGTCGCGATCCATCGCGTAGTACCGCCCGGAGACCGTCGCCACTCTGCCGACGCCGATCTGCCCGATTTCCTCTTCCAGCCGCTGCATATAGCCGCGCGCCGACTCAGGCGGCGTGTCCCGCCCATCGAGAAAGGCATGGATGGCGACGTTCGTGAGCCCTTCCGCCCTCGCGAGTCGCAACAGCGCGAGGAGGTGCAGATCCTGCGCGTGGACACCGCCCGGCCCGATCAGGCCGAGGAGATGGAGCGTCGCGCCCCGTTCCCTCGCCACGCGCATCGCCTCTCGGAGCACGGCATTCTCCATGAACGCCCCGGTCTCGATGGCGAGGTCGATGCGTGTCAGTGTCTGATAGACGATCCGGCCCGCACCGATGTTCAGGTGGCCAACTTCCGAGTTGCCCATCTGCCCCTCGGGCAAACCGACCTCGCGGCCAAAGGGCGTCAGTTCCGTCCGCGCGGCGGTGGCGCGGAGGCGATCGAACGTCGGCGTCTCCGCCAGCGCGACGGCATTCCCCGGCCCATCCAGTGCGTCCCCCCAGCCATCCATAATGACCAGCACCACCGGCCACACGCCCTGCCCCGCTCCCTCTGCCATCATCGCTCCCTTTGCACTTTTAACCACAGAGACACAGAGATCACAGAGAGGGAAAAGAGAATAGAAAGACATAGATCGTATCCTCCATTCATTCTTCGTCTCTCTTTTCTCCCTCTGTGATCTCTGTGTCTCTGTGGTTCAGACCACTCTTTACGGGTGCAGGGCGGTCGGTGGATTGAGGGCGGCGGAGTCGTGGACTTTGTTGCGGAACTGTTGGGTGAGGGCGGCCTCGGTCTGCATCGCGGCGACGTCGCCCGCGACCTTGGCGGCATTCATGCGCGCGCGGATGCCGTCGGTGAGGCTCATGCCCGACCCGGCCGGGTCCGCCGCGCCCGCCGCGTACGCGGTGACCGCCGCGCCGAGCAGCGCGCCGATGCCCGCACCGGCCAGGAATTTGACGCCGATCCAGATCGCTCTACCCATGCTGCTCTCCTTCAGTCCTCATGCGATTATCCATCGATTCCCGATGAAATGGTAGCGCAAGGGTTGTGCCCCTGCGTGATTATTCCGCCGTCAACTCCGTGACGGGCACCGGCACGGGCACGACGGGCGCGATGCGGCCACCGGGCGGGATGCGCAGCACCCGGAACGACCACGCCAGCATCGGCCCGATCCCGAAGGTGAAGGCAAGCGTCCCGATACCGACTTGCGAGCGGTCCATCGTGACGCCGAGTGCGAAGACCGTTCCTTCGATCAGCATCCGTGCCACGCCGACGTTCCAGCCCGTCTTGCGAACAACGGCGAGCATGAAGGAGTCGCGCGGCCCCGCCCCTAAGCCCGCCTTGATGTAGATGGCGGAGGCCCAGCCGATCAGCACGACACCGCCGATCAGCATCGGCAGCGCGACGACGAGGCGATCCGCCTTCGGGATGTGGGCGGCGAAGAAGTCGAACCAGAGGCCGACGAAAACCATGTTGCAGACCGTCGCGATCGCCGGGGGGATGCCCGCCCGCCACGCGACGAGAATCATGATGCCGCCGACGGCGATCGACATCTGGCCCGGTGTGATCGGGATGTATTTGGTCAGCGCGATCTGGAAGATATTCCAGGCATTGAGCCCGAGGCCGGAGCGGTAGCCGAGCACGAGCGCGACGGCGAAGAGCATCAGCCCGATGTTCAGCACGAGCGCGCGCACGCCGAAGGCCCGCCAGTTGCCGTCCGCCGGTTGCCACATCCGTTACTCCCCTTCCCCATTGCCGACAAGCAGAGGAGAGTGGGCCGGCGAGGCGGAGAGGCTGCGCGCGGTCTGCCAGCGACCGCTGCGGTAGCGCCAGAGATTGAGGCCGGAGGTGACCGCCGAATCAATAATCAGGCCGAGGTAGGCGCCGGGGATGCCGAGACTGAGCACGACGCCGAAGAGATACGCCGCCGGGATGCGCACGAGCCACATCGAGGCGCCCGTCGAGAACATCGGCCAGCGCGTATCGCCAGCCCCGCGCAGGCTGCCCGCCAGCACGAGGCCCGTCGCCTGAATCGGCATCGAGAAGGCGAGCACTTTCAGCGCGTGGGCGGCGATGCTGCGAATTGCCGGGTCCCCCGCGCTGAAGGGGATGACGAGCCACGGGCCGAGGAAGAAGTAGACGACGCCCATCGTCGCCATCCAGATCGTGCAGGCGCGAGTCGCCACCCAGGTCGCGAGGGCCGCGCGTTCGGGCAGCCGCGCGCCGAGTGATTGGCCGGTGAGCGTGAGCGCGGCGGTCGAGAAGCCGAAGCCGGGGAAGAGCGTCATCTGCCAGAAGATGTTCGCGACCTGCTGCGCCGCATACGCCGTCGTGCCGAGGCTGACGATCACCACCGCGAAAATCGTCATGCCGCCGGAGCGGAAGAGCGATTCCATCATGCTTGGCAGGCCGATATCGACCAGGCGCTTGATCGCTGTCCAGCGCGGTCGCCATCCTTGCCGCCCGGCGATGCTGAGACCGCGCCGCCCGCGCCAGACAATCGACGTGAGGACCACCGCGCCGACCAATCGCGCGACGATATTGCCGCACGCCGCCCCGACGACGCCGAGATGCGGCAGCGGCCCCAACCCGAAGATGAGCGGCAACGAGACACCGATATTGATGAAGTTGATCGAGAGCGTCACCAGCATCGGCGTGCGCGTATCACCGGAGCCACGCATGATGCCGCTACTGATGAACATGGTGACGAGGAAGATCGTGCCGAGCGCCTCGATGCGCAAGAATTTCGCCCCCTCGACGACGACAGCCGGCTCCGCGCCGAGCAATCGGATGAGCGGGGCAGAAAAGAGGAAGCCGAGGGCGGCAACGATCACCGAGAGGACACCACCAATGAAGTACGACTGCTTCGCGGCCTGCCCCGCCTCGCGCGGATTCCCCGCCCCGATGTTGTACGCGACAAGGACCGTCGTGGCCGTGCTGACCGCGAAGAAGGTCGAGATGCCGACCATCATCAACTGATTGCCGACGCCAACGCCCGCGAGCGCGTTCGCACCGAGCCGCGACACCATCGCGGTGGTCGCGATCTGCACGAGGGACTGGAGCAAATTCTCGACGATCGATGGCCAGGCGAGGCGCAAGACCGCCGTCCGCAGCATCTTCGGTGTTTCATGCTCGGGGATTACCCCACCGAAACGGCGCGGCGGGAGTGGCGTCGGCGCGCTTTCTACTGGGTCGGCAGGGCCATCAGGGAATGCGCGATCGTCGCGCATCGCGGCCGGAAGCGCGTTGGTGGACATGCGAGCGATGGTCCCTTCTGGCTGCGGCAGGCGGTGCGACGGTCGCGCGCCGCCGAAAAGCATCGTCCGAGGGTACTACCGTCGGGAACATACCGTCAACGTTTCCGCACACGCAGCACACATCGGGCGAATGATTCGTCCACCGACATACCGCGAGACGTTCGATTCTCACGGTAATGAGATCGGGATAGAGAAACGATGGATGCGCCTCAGGACGAAAGTTCCGCCAACTCCACCGCATACTCGGGTCGCAGCGCCTTCGCCCCACGGAGATAGACATGGCGGACATCGCGCTGGCTCTTTTCGGTGTTGATATGCAACGTGACACGGATGCACATCGTCAGTTTGCCGGGCACGTCCATCTCGTGGGCGCACATCTGCGGCACATCGGCCCAACCGACCTGCCGCGCCGCGAAGGCGGGGAACTCGGCGGTGAGATCACGCGTCGTCGTCCAGAAGGCGCTGGCGATGTCCTCGGTGTCAAGATCGTTCAGGCGGATCAGCGCGACGATCAATTCCTGCGTCGCCTCGATGATCTCCTCCGCCGTATTCGCCGCCGCCGTCGTCGCCCCCCGCACACCCCGCATCGCCATGCTGCTCACTCCGTTCGCTTCCAGGACTGAGGACTGAGGACTGAGGACTGAGTGGAGATTGTCCCTACTCAGTCCTCAGT
>JBPCMC010000094.1:0-16492 GCA_051002645.1 Thermomicrobiales bacterium | reverse complement strand
GCGTTTCTACCCCTTCTTTGTGGGGGCGGGCTGTGGGGGGGGGGTTGGCGTCGTGGCCGCCGCCGGCGGGCGCTTCCCCCCCACCGCCCCTACGAGAGCGAATAGGTGCCGATGTCAGACGAAATAGATACCAGGACTCAGAACGAAGACTCTGCCGATACTTCACCGGCTGACGGTCCGTGCGCACGCCTCCGTGCGCTTCGCGCGATCCAAGGATCATTCGCGCATGTGCCCTTCAGCAGCGATGACTTCGCAAGGATGAAGCAAGAAGAAATCGAACTGGAAGAGCAGCAATTCGCGCGATTGTTTCCGAACGTCCAATGATGAACCGGCATGATGATCACATTAATGCACCATTAGTCGCAGGATCAATCAGCGTTGGCGACACGTTCGAGGGCGATTTCGTCTTCACCGCCGAGGAGATCGTGCGGATGGCGACGCTGCTCGGGGACACGAACCCGGTGCATCATGTCCCGTCGCCGCCGTTCGGCGTGGTGATCGCCTCCGGCGCGCACATCGCCGGGCTGATAATGGCCTTTGGTGCGGCGCAAATCACCGATCGCGCGCCATCATTGGGGCGGACGTGGGGCATCCGCTTCCGTGCGCCCATCCTCGCCGGGGATACGCTGCACATGGTCTGGCGCATCACGGCGGTCGAGCCGCACCGCCGCGGGCCGATGATCACCCTCGCCGGCGAGGGCACCGTGGAGCGCGACGGCGGGCGCGTCGTCGCTATCACGACGGATGGCACCGCCATTCTCCTGCCCGCAACGAGTAACGAGTAACGAGTAACGAGGAGGGATGGACCACTCGTTACTCGTTACTCGTTACTCGTTACTCGCTCCAGCATCTCCTCGACATGGACAAGCTTGACGCGGGGCCGGCCCTGGGCTTCGCCTTGCGCCAGTTCGTATCGTTCGAGTTCCAGCCATTGCTGCATCGTCAAATAGCGGGCACCGCGCGCGCGGAGCAGGGCATCGACCGCCTCGGGATCGCCCTCGGCGGCGCACGGGAGGGCGGGGGCGTCTTCGAGCAGCGACTTAACCGTCTCGACCGAGTCCGCTTTGTTCGTGCCGATCAGGCCGCTCGGCCCGCGCTTAATCCAGCCGGTCACGTACTCGCCCGTGACGATCGCGCCGTCCTTCGTGACGCGCCCCGCCGTGTTCGGCACCACCTGCGCCCGCGTGTCGAAGGGGACATCGGCGAGCGGCACGCCCTTGTAGCCGACCGAGCGGAGCACCATCTGCACATCGAGCGTCTCGTAGTCGCCCGTGCCGAACGCCCGCTGCTGCTCGTCGAGGCGATTGCGCTCGATCACCAGCCCCTCCACGCGCTCCGTGCCGAGGATTTCTACCGGGGAGACGAGGAAGCGGAGATGGACGCGGCGCGGCTTGCCCTCCGGCGGCTTGACGGCGAAGGCGCGCAGCACCTCGATGTTCCGTTGCGCGACGCGCTGGCCGGCGAGCGCCGCCTCGCTGACCGGATCGAGGGCGATCTCCTCCGGCTTGACGATGATGTCCGCGTTCGCCAGTTCGCCCAGTTCGCCCAGTTCTTTGGTCGTGAATTTCGCCTGCACCGGGCCGCGCCGACCGAGGACGTAGATGTCCGTGACCTCGCTCCGGGCGAGCACGGGTAGCGCGTGATCGGCGATGTCCGTCTCGGCCAGTTCATCCCGCGTCTTGGCGAGGATGCGCGTCACATCCACCGCGACATTGCCGACGCCGACGACCGCCACGCCGCGCGCGTGGAGCGCCATCTCTCGCATCGCGGCGTCCGGGTGGCCGTTGTACCAGGCGACGAACTCGGTGGCGGAGATACTGCCCGCCAGTTCCTCGCCCGCGATACCGAGGCTCCGGTCGCTCGACGCGCCGACGGCGTAGATGATCGCGTCGTAGAGGCGGCAGAGGTCGGCGTGCGTGAGGTCCGTGCCGAACTCGACATGGCCGAAGAAGCGCACGCGCGGGTCCACGAGTGTCCGCTCGAAGACGGCGGTGACGGACTTGATCTTGTGATGGTCGGGCGCGACGCCGTAGCGGACGAGCCCATACGGAGCGGGCAGCCGGTCGAAGACATCGACACTGACCGGGGTCTGGGCCTGCTTAATCAATGCCTCGGCGGCGTAGAGGCCGGCCGGGCCGGATCCAATCACCGCCACGCGCAACGGACGGTCGGTTCTTTCCACCTCGTGATCCATCCTTCTCCCTGGCGCGCATGGCACGCGGCAGGGTCTCGCGGTCAATGCCCGCCGTACGTTTCTCGTGCCGCGCAGTATACCATCCGCGCCACCGCCCCCCGCCAATCACCGCGCGAACGGATGTGCGGAAACCCCCTTGACAGAACAGAACGGGTGTACTATCATCGTGTCCGTACAGCAGAACATCGGTTCTTGTACTGATTATCGAGGAGGCCGGTTGTGACGATTGCACTCTTTCCCCACCGCGCAGACGCCATTGGCCGGTTCGCCCGCTTCTCGTCCGTCGCCCGTGAGGCTGGGAGGCGTCGTACCATGCCGGAACCGGACGCAATGCCCGCCATCAACGAAGGACGATGGGCGACGTTGCCCGGCGAATACACCGGCCCGCGATCACGCCCGCTCGACCGGGCGCTCCCCGCGATCAAGACGCCGGGAGTCAGCGAGCCGGTGGCGTGCGCGGGGTACGGCCCGGTGACACTCCATCTCGCCGGCGCGTGGGTCGGTCGCGTGGCATTCGAGGGCAGCGCGGACGGCGTGACGTGGTCGCGGCTGCCGCTCACTGCCCTTGATGGCGGCACGAATGGCGCGGAGACGGACCACCCCGGCCTGTGGCGAACGCCTCCCGATCAATCGATCGCCTGGCTTCGCCTGCGCGTGACGCGCCTTACTACCGGCACGGTCCTGGTGGCCATCGCCGGATCGTCGGCGATCTATCGCACGGCGCATGAGGCGCTTGATTCGGCTGCATAGTCCGTATCAACTGCGAGAACCAACCGTCGGCGTGTCCAAGAGACGCGCCGACGTTATTGCGTGCATTGTTCCAAAAATCGCGCCACAAATCGGACTTTCGTGTATATTTAGCCTGAAGGCCGTCACATTATCCGCAGACGTACGTTCTCATTAGCGATATGCAAAGTGTATTGAGAGACCGCGAAGAGGAATACATGCTCGCTGCAGACACTGATACGGAAACCGATACGGAAAGCGCTCTCCGCGACGCCCGTCTCCTGGAAAGCGTCCTCGCCGACCTCGGCGCGGTCGACGAGTACGAGGCGGTAGCGCACGCAATCGCGGACGGCGCACGGCAACTCGCCTGTACGGTGCTGGTCACATTAACGATACCTACGGTGCGTGGCACGGGCACGCTGGTCATTGTCAGTGGCGGCATGCCACCGGATGCCGAGGGAGAGGGGGAGGCCGATCATCTGCCGGTCGTGACTTTCTCCCTCGATTCCGAGCGACACGACGACGAGACGTTGCCGCTGCTCCACCTGCACGGCGACTTCGCGCTCAATCGCGGGTCGCGCACCGTGTTACTGAAACGGTTCGCCTCCCATGCCCGCATGGCGCTCGCGCGCGCACAGCGGCTCGCCGACATGACGCGCCTCGCCTACTGCGATCCGCTCACCGGGCTCGCGAATCAGCGCGGCTTGCAGCGTGCGCTCGAACAAACGGCGGCGCTCGCGAATGCAGAAGGGCAGCCGCTCGCGCTCCTCGTCATCGATCTCGACGACTTCCGCCGCTACAACACGCTCTGGGGACACCTCGTCGGGGACGCGGCGCTCCAAGCCTTCGCCCGCGCGATCCGCAGCGCGATGCGGGGCCGCCATTTCGTCGCGCGTGTGGGCGGCGAGGAGTTCGCCGTCCTGCTGCCGGATACCGGCGAGGGCGAAGCGCGCGCGGTCGCCGCCCACATCCATGAGGCGATTGCAACCGGGAGCGGCGGCCTGCCGAGCCCCTTCACGGCGAGTATCGGCATCGGCATCTACCCGAACGACGTGCCGGACGCCTTCAGCCTCTACGCCGTCGCGGACACCGCGATGACGATGGCGAAACGGGCGGGGAAGAACCGCACCTTCGCCTTCGAATCGATCGACGGGTCGGCGCGATAAGAGCGCCGCGCAGCCGCTCACCTCCGCTCCCTCCCCCATCCTTTCGCCGAACGATCCGCGCAATTGCGTGACAATTCGATCTTCGCGCCATCCCGCGTCACAAAAACGAACACTCTTTCGTTCATGCATTGTGAGATGTGCGAACAAGCGGGGGTGCGATGTGCCCTCACATGGGGACCCGTGCACCGTGATATGGGAGGCGGAAGAGAGGGATGGACGTGACGGAAATGGCCACAATCACCCGGACGACAAAGATGACGCTCATTGATGAACGTTTGGAGAGTGAGCAGATGCCCCTGCGCGATCAACTGTCGCAGGACATCGCGCGGGTGACGTGGGGTGGCGCACGCCAGTTCGCCGCCGCGCTCGTCCCATTCGGGCTGACCCTGCAGCAATACTTCACGCTCGTCGCCATCAACCGCGCCGGTGAAAGCACGATGGGGATGCTCGCCAGCCAGACGCACCACTCGCTCGGCACGATGACGGGGATTGTCGACCGCCTCGTCCGCCAGAGTATGGTAACGCGCCGCTCGCACGCGACGGACCGCCGCATCGTCCTCGTACAATTGACCGGCACCGGCATGGAGACGCTCGCCCTCGTCGAGGAGATGCGGCAGGAGCAACTCGATGCCGCGCTGACGAAAATGGGCGAGCCGCAAGCGCGCAATCTGATCCGCCTGCTCGGCCAGTACCTCACCGCGATGGACCTCAACGCGACGGATGCGCTCGCCGGCCCAGGGGCATTCGCCTAGGTCGCCCGCCCATCTCAGGGACGATGTTCCCGTCACTCCTCTGCAAGAGCAGGCTCCGGCCTGTTCTTTCCCTTTGCGCCGCGCCGCCCAGATGGGCGCGCAATCGTGCGGCGGCACGGAAGGGGCGATCGATGCTCACCACGAGCGCAAATGCGATCAGTTACGACGACGGCCATCGGTGCATCGAGGCGCGCCGGATGCCGGACGGTCGCTGGGCGATTGCGACGGGCGTCTCGGTGCGCGGCACCGGCAAATCGCCCTGGTCGCCCTTCACACGGGACTTCTTCGCCACCGAGGCGGAGGCGGCGCGGACGTTTCTCGCCGCGCTGCCCGATGATCCCACGCTCCGCGATCGAGCGGTTCGCGCGTGGAAGGACTTGACCGCCGCGCATTAGGGGCGGGGCGGCGGCAATGGCGCGGGCACGTTGCCACCCCCGCCGGGGCCGGGTGGCAGTGGCGCCGGCATCGCGCCTGGGATGGGCGCGCTCGGTTTGCCAGTGGGCAGCGTAGCGACCGCGATCACCGCGAATTTGGCGATGAAGGCATCTTTGGAACCACCGCCGTAGGTCGATTGATAGACTCCCGGCGTGGTCGGGAAGTTCCTGCTCAGCGTCCCGCCCGCGACATAGGTATTGCCGGCGGCATCGACGGCGATAGCGTAGCCGTCGTCATCGTTCGTGCCGCCGAGGTAGGTGCTGTACACCGGCGTCGTGCCGCTCCCATTTAGCACTGTCACGAAAGCGTCCGCGCCGCCGCTGAGCGCCGTGCCTACCGCCCCCGGCGTCGTGGGGAAGTCCGGGCTATAGGTCCGGCCGGTAATGAAGGCGATGCCGCCGTCCACCGCGATCGCATAGCCGTCGTCATCGACGCCACCGCCGAGATAGGTGCTATAGATGAGCGCCGCCCCCGCCGCGTTGAGCGCCGTTGCGTAGGCGTCGTGGGGGCCACCGCCGTAGGCCGTCTGGAATGCTCCCGGCGTCGTCGGAAAACTGCCCGCAGTCGAGCCCGTGACGTAGACACTCCCCGCGCTATCAATCGCAATCGCGGCGGCGGAGTCGTCGCTCGGCCCCCCGAGATACGTGCTGTAGAGGCGGGCCGTCCCGGTCGCGTTCACTTTCGTCACGAAGGCGTCGGTAAAGCCTCCTGCGTACGTCGTTCGATACGCGCCCCCGGTCGTCGGGAAATTGCCATCTGTCGTCCCGGCGACATAGGCATTGCCAACGCCATCCACCGCGATGCCGTAGCCGAAATCCTGCCCACCGCCGCCGATGAACGTGCTATAGAGCAGCCCCGTCCCGGTCGCGTTCAGTTTCGTCGCGTAGGCGTCGGTGCCGCCACCGATGGTCGCCTGAGCAACCCCGGCTGTGTGCGAAAAGTCCGTGCTGTTCGTCTGGCCGGTGACGAAGGCGTCACCCGCGCCGTCCACGGCGATCGCGTAGCCGTAATCAACGCTGCTCCCGCCGAGGTAGGTGCTGTAGAGCAGTCCCGTCCCCGTCGCGTTCAGTTTCGTCACGAACGCGTCCTCGAAACTGCCGCCGTACGTCGTTTGATAGGCGCCCGCTGTCGTCGGGAAGCTGCCATTGGTGGCGCCCGCGACGTAGGCATTGCCTGCGGCGTCGACCGCGATGCCGTAGCCGCGATCGTCGCCGCTCCCGCCAAGATAGGTGCTGTAAAGGAGCGCCGTACCCGTGGCATTCATCTTCGCGACGAAGGCGTCCGAAAAGCCTCCGCCATAGACCACCTGACCGGTCACGGCTGGGAAGCTGTCGTTCGTGTAACCGGTGATATAGGTATTGCCGACTCTGTCCGCCGCGATGCCATCGGCGTAATCGAAGCCGGTGCCACCGACATAGGTGCTGTAGACGAGCGATGGATCGATCACCAGCGGCAGACTGCGATCATACTCGCCGACCCTAAAACCGACCGTCCCGTCCGCTCGGAGGTCATAGCCGCCGCCGACCGACCGCCGCTCCCCATTGGCGTCCTGGTAGAGCACCGGCGCGCGCTGGCGCACCTCTCCGTTCGGCGTCGCGATCACCAGCGCTCCATCCGTGTCCAGCCGCGTCCCCGCGCCATCGCCGATCGTGATGGCGAACTTGTCCGGGTTCGCCCTCGGCGCTACCAGCACGTCATATTCCCACTGCCCGCCCTGCGTGCCATAGATGGTCAGGTCAATACCTGGGTACAGATCGGTGTAGCGCACCTCGGCGCTCGTCGGGATGTTCGTCTCCCATGTGGCGGGGTCGCTGCCGATGAAGTAGTTCGCGATACCGGGCAAGGGTGACGCCCCGCCGATACCCGGCTGCGGATTGGCGCCGACAAACGCGAAGCGGAGCGCGGTCGGCAACGACGCAGGCGCGGTAGCGGGGCTAAGGGCGAGGAACGCCGCCGGGGTACAGAGGAGCGTATATCCCGGCCCATGGGCGAGGAAGCGGACAGCGGGATCTGCCTGGCCGTGGTTCGCCTCGAACGCGAGGGGCAAACGCATATACGCGGCGGTAGCGCTCGTCTGTCCTCCTAACGTGCCCGCAACGGTAGGCGGCGCGACCGTATGCGGTGATGTATTGATGGCTGCCTGTTCAGTGGGAAAGAAGCCGCACGACAAAAGCAGCGCCGGAAGGAGAAGGAACGGCAGCCGCCCTCTGCGTGGCAAGCGTCGAAGATGCCGGATCAGTTGCATCAAAGAGTTCCTTCCTCCCGGCAATGTTTGCCGGGGGCTGCGGATAGAGCAAAGCGTGTCGTTAGTCTAAAACAGCCACTGGAATGATACAAGCACTTGCTATTACTTTGTAGAGCAAATACTTCTGCTTGACTCAGGTCGTTGCATATGGGGCGATGACTCACGATTCTTCGCGAGCAAAATGACCGGGGCGCGCTGTGGCGCCCCGGTCGTCTGGTTTGGTGCATGTATGCGATGCGCCGCTACTTGAAAGTGGAGGTGGTGATCTCCTTCGCGGTGATGAATTCCAGGAGGGCGGCTTTGCCTTCCTGCGTCTGCTTGATACCACGCTTGATGGCGGGGATGATTTCGTTCGGGTCGGTGACCCGCTCGCCGTAGCCGCCGAACGCCTTCGCCATGTCGGCGTAGTTCCCGCTAATGTCCGTGCTGCCGTACTTCCTCGTCGCCGTTTGCATGATCGGCAGTTCGATTGCCATCGAGAAGTTGTTCGAGAGGATGGAGAGAATCGGGATGCGCTCGCGCACCGCCGTCTCGAAGTCCATGCCCGTGAAGCCGATCGCCGCGTCTCCCCAGTAGTTGATGCAGAGCTTGTCGGGGCGAGCGAGTTTCGCGCCCATCGCCAGGCCGAGGCCGTAGCCGAGTTGCGTGGATTTGCCCCAGCCGATGTACGAGAGCGGCTCCTCGGACACCCAGAAGGGGACGATCTGGTCGCGCGGGCTGCCCGCGTCGTGCGTGATGATCGTGTTCTTCGGGTCCACGGTATGCAGCAGGTCCCAGACGACACGATAGGGATTGATCGGCGTTTCGTCGCTCGTCAGCTTCGGCTTCCACTCGGCCAGCCACTTCTCCCGCCCGGTGGCGATCTCCTGCGCGATGGCGTCCGCGCGGCCACGCGGCTTCCCGCCGAGGCGATCGGTGACGGCGGCGATCAGTGCGTCAAGCGTCAGCGCCGCGTCGCCCACCAGGGCGTACTGGACGGGCACATCCTTATTGATGTCGTTCGCGTCGAGCGTCGCCTGAATCATTGTCTTGCCGGTCGGCATGGTCACGCCGTAGTTGGTGCGCGCGAGGGAGCAGCCGATGCCGAAGATGACGTCGGCATTCTGCAAGGCATCCCACGCCGGTCGGGGCATCGAGCGGCCCGCGCAGCCGAGCGAGAGTCGGTGCGTCTCCGGGAAGGCGCTCTTGCCCTGAATCGTCGTCGTGACGGGCGCTTCGAGCAGTTCGGCCAGTTGTTGCAACTGCGGCCACGCCTTCGCGTAATGGACGCCCTGCCCGGCATAGATCACCGGACGCGCCGCCGCGATCAGCACGCCCGCCACCTCATCCACCGCCTGCGGATCCGGCCCCGAGCGATAGCGCTTCGTGGGCACATACTCGAACGAATCGGGAATCTCCTCGGGGTAGACATCGGTGGGGATTTCCACCAGTGTCGGGCGCGGGCGGCCGTTCTTCGCCTGCGAAAAGGCGCGGCGCAGGGCATCCGGCACGACGCGGGCGAGCGTCACCTGCTCGGCGGACTTGGTGACGTGCTGATAGTTGAGGGTGGAGCTGAAGTTCGGCGGGACGTTGTTCAAGTGGCGCGGGAAGCCGGCGGGCAGCACGACAATCGGCACGGAATCAGCGTACGCCTGCGCAACACCGCCGAAGGCGTTCTCGGAGCCGGGGCCGTGCTGCATCGTGAAGACGCCGATCTGGTCGCCGGAGGTGACACGGCTGACTGCGTCCGCCATGTGCAGGCCGGTCCGCTCCTGCCGGACGATGATCGTGCGGATGTCCGCCTCGGCAGCCGACTCGATGATCGGATTGACCGGGTAGCCGATGAGGAACTGCACCCCCTCGCGCTTGAGAATCTCGGCGACGGCATTGACGACCTTCATGGCGTTCCCCCTCTGTCTACTGCTCGCGACGACCGCTCGCCCGGATTATAGCCGCAGAACGCGCATGGTGGGCAAGCCTACCTAACCCCACAGCCCCCTTCCCGACACGGGAAGGGGGAGCAATGCGGGAGAAATGCTCGCTATCGGGCACGACGCCGGACATGAGATGCCCCTCCCGACTCAATGCACGATGCATTAAGCCGAAAGGGGGAAGAAGCATTGCAATCAGGGGACAGGGGCGGTTCTCTACGCGCTCGGCATCTTCGGCGACCCCGGAGGATTGCCGCCGCCTTGGCCGCCGGGACCACCGGGGCCACCGCGAGGGCCGTATCCACCGAAACCGCCCATCCCGAACGATCCCTGCGGCATCAGGCGCAGGTCCGACGCGCTGATCGCGTCCCCGCTCTGCGTGCCTCGGAAGGTCAGGTGGTCGCCGACCTTGATGTCGCCGACGGCGAAGGTCGAGCCGTCCATCTTCTTCAGTGTCGCGCCGCTGGCGGGCGTGACATTGAGGGTGAGATTGCCCATCCCGACAACCGTAATCGTGTTGCCCTTGATGGCGGTGACGATCCCGGAGCCGCGCGCGACGCCCGCAGGCGGTACGACGATCTCGGTGACGGTCAGTTTGATCTTCGTCGGGTCCGGTCGCTGGCCGGGTTGGATCTGGCTGCGGTCGATCTTCCCATGGACCTGGACGACTTCCCCCGTCCGGAAATCGCCGAGCGCGACGTTCTGTGTCGTGCCGTCCGCGTTCGTCTGCGTCAGTTTGACGTTCGCATCAATCGTGACCGTCGTCACGCCGGGGACGCCCGCAATGGTGAGCGTCTTGGCGACTTGATCGACGGCCGTGACGACTCCTTCAAGACCGGGGAAGCCGCCGCGCCCCTGCATCATGGGGCCACCCTGACCCGGCGCTTGCGCTTGCGCGGTGGTCGCGTCGTTGTGATTGCGGAAGGGCCATCCGGTCGCCGCCGTCACCGCCGTCGCCGTCACGAGGAGCAGCGCGAGCGCGCCGCCGATGATCAGCACGGTACGCGCCCGATGTGGCCGCGCTGGCGCGGCGCGCTCGTACGCCTCCGGTAGTCTGTTCTCGTCCATCCCTGTTCTCTCCCTCTTCCATGGGGCGCCCACGCGCGGCATGATCGACTGCTATGCCGCTGATAGGGAGTATACCCGCGCAAAGACAGGCAATCTTCAAAAAAGTGTAAAGCCGGGCACGAATGCGACCGCGCCGGTGGAGTGCCGGGGCGGTCGCGGAAAGAAGGGAAGGAGGAGAAGGAGTTTACGGTTTTGCGGGCGGGCTCCCGGCGGGCGCGTTCGCCGTGCCCGGCTTCGTACCACGACGCCCGAGGGCGCTGAGGTCCGCGATGCGGATCGTCGTCGCGTTGACCGTCGCGCCGCTCTGCGTGCCGCCAACGGCGATGCGATCGCCGACCTTGATGTCCGTGGCGCTGGCCGCCGTGTTGCCCGGACCCTTGGTCACGGTCGCGCCAGTGGCATTGACCGTCAGTTGCAGCCCGCCACCATCGATGATCTGGATGCCGCCGGTGGTCGAGGTGACGAGCCCCTCAATCCGCACCTGACCGGCGGGAGCCAGCGCAAGTTCCGTGACGGTGGCATTCGGCATTGCCTGTCCCGTGTTCGCCGGGGCTTGCCCGGTGCTCGGTTGACCCTGGCCATTGTTCCCCGGCTGACCCTTGCCACGACCGGGGCGGTCCCCATTGAACGTGACGTGGACATCGACGAGCGAGCCAACCGTGAAGTCGCCGAACGCTGCGGGCTTGGTTGTGCCATCCGGCTGAATGGCGACGAGCTTGACGTTCTGATCGACCTTCACCGTGGCGATCTGCGACGGCAAGCCGCCGAGCGTGATCGTCTGATTCGTCGCATCAATCGCCGTGACGACCGCGCGCGGCCCGAAGTTCTGCACACCCTTTGGGGCGGCGCCATTGGTGTTGCCTGATCCACCCGCCGCGAATCCGCGTATTCCCGGCCCGGCGGCAATCGCCGTCGTCGCCAGCGCGAGCAGCGCAACAATCGCAACGGCAATACCGATTGCTATCCGTTTCCGTTTCCCCATCCGTGTGTCTGAAACCATCTCCCTGTGCCTCCCATCGTGCATAGACAAACTATGCGCCCCCTTCCTGCTACTGCGGAGCATACGCCATGAACGTTGAAGTGGAGTGCGAAAAGCGTTAAATGAGTGTTGAATGCAGTGGGCGGTGGGCGGTGGGCAGCCGTTCATGCCGGTGCTGGCATCACCCGAACTGCGTGCGTATACTCATGCAGGTTTAATGTCATGGTAGCGATCACGTACTGCCCACTGCCCACTGCCCACACAAGGAGATGCCCAATGACTCTCACGCATACCGAGGTCCCGCAGGCGAAGGTCGGGTTTATCCTCGCGAACGGCCTGCGCATTCGCACCGCCGCGTGGCCGTCCGATGGCTACCCGACCGTGCTGGTGCATGGCTTATCTAGTGGCTGGCAGTCGTGGCTCCCGGCGCTGCCGTATCTCTGGCCGGCGCTCTCCGCCACGGCGGTCGATTTGCGCGGCCACGGTGACTCCGACAAGCCGGACGCGGGTTACACGCTGACGAACTATGTCGCGGATGTCTGGGAAGCGATCGGCAAAATGCGCCTCAAGCGGCCTCCGGTGCTCATCGGTCACTCGCTCGGCGGCGCGATTGTGCGGCGTATCGCGGCGGATCACGCGAGCGAACTGGCCGCCGTCGTGGTGGAGGACAGCGATCTCTGGGGCACGGAAGGGGCGACGCCCGAGCAGCGGCGGGCGCATGGAGCGGAGTGGCTGAAGAACATCCGCCGCCCACTGCCGGAACTGATTCAGATCGAGATGGAGCGCAACCCCAATCAGTCGTACCGCGAGGCGATGGAGCGGGCAACGCGCGTCACAAACACCGCCGATGGCGTCTTTCTCACCGCAGCGGACGGCGTTGGGCTCGCGGACGGTGACACCTACGAAGATCTCCTGCCGCGTATCACCTGCCCCTTCCTGCTCGTGCGCGGAATGCCGGAACTCGGCGGCGCGGTGCCGGAAGCGGCCGCGATCCGCCACGGAGAATTGATCCTGAACGGCACGGTCGTCACTATCCCGGATGTCGGCCACAGCGTCCACGGCCAACAGCCCGAACCCTTCTCCGAGGCCGTCCTCACCTTCCTCCGCACCCACGGCGTCGTCGGGGAAGAGAAATGAACCACGAAGACACGAAGAGCGCGAAGAGGGAGAGGAGGGAAACAAAGATTCCTTCTTTCCTTCTCCCGCCTTCGTGCTCTTCGTGTCTTCGTGGTTCAACGATCTAGGAAGGGGCCGCGATGAGTACAGCGATGGGTGGGGATGCGGATTTGCTCGCCCGATATGAGGGGGCGGTGGGGTACCTCGACTCGCTCCTCAAGTGGCATACGGAGCGCCCGGCGGGGTACGACCCGCAGGTGCACCTGTCCCGCGAGCGGATGCTGCTGCGCCGCTGGGGTGACCCGCAGACCGGCTACCCCATCGCGCACATTACCGGGACGAGCGGCAAGGGGAGCACCTCCGCTATGCTCGCGGACATCCTGCGCGCGGCGGGCCACCACACCGGCCTGCACACCTCGCCGTACTTGCAGGCGTACACCGAGAAAATCCGCCTCGACGAGGACTATCTCTCCATCGCCGAACTCGCCGCGCTCGTCGACGAATTGCGCGTCCACGCCGCCGCGATGGAGGCGGAGGGCGTGCATGGTCCTCCCTCCTATTTCGAGGCGACGGTTGGCATCGCCCTGACTGCCTTCGCGCGACATGGCATGGACGCGGCGGTCGTCGAGGTCGGCATCGGCGGGCGACACGATTCCACCAATGTCCTCCTACCGGACGTTTCCGTCATCACCAATGTCGGCTTCGATCACACCGGCATCCTCGGCCACACGCTGCGCGAGATCGCCTATCAGAAGGCGGGGATCATCAAGCCGGGCATCCCCGCCGTCACTGCCGCCCGCGCGCCGGACGCGCTCGCCGTCATCCGCTACGAGGCCGAGGCGTTCGGCGCGCCGCTGACGACCGTCCATGTCGATGACGCCGACGCCCCGGCGGAGGCGATGTGCGCGACGATCCACGCCCTCGGCCCGGAGGGCGCGACCTTCACGCTGCGGCATGGCGATTGGGCGCTGGAGAATGCGCGCATCCAGATGCTCGGCGCGCATCAGGTCGCCAATGCGGCCACTGCGGTCGCGGCGGCGCGTGTGCTCGATGCGCGTGGCGTCGCGGTGCCGGACGATGCGATCCGGGCGGGGCTGGCGCGCGCCTTCTTCCCCGGTCGGCTGGAAGTGATGCAGCGCGGCCCCGGTATCCCGACCGTCGTCATCGACGGCGCGCACAACCCGGACAAGGCACGCTCGCTCGTCGCCGCGCTCCACTCGCTCTTCCCGGGCAAGCGGCTCGTGCTCGTCCTCGGCATGGTGGCGGACAAGGACACCGGCGCGGTGCTTGACATCCTCGCGCCCATCGCCGCCGCGATCATCACGGCGCAGGCGCCGATCATCAACCGCGCCGTCACCCCGGCGGCGGAACTGTCCGAGCGCATCCGCGCGCGCGGCATCCCGGCGGAGGCGGAGCCCGACCCCGAAGCGGCCGTCGCTGCCGCGCTCAATCTCGCCGGGCCGGACGATCTCGTCTGCGTCACCGGCTCGCTCTACCTCGTCGGCGCCGTCCGCCGCCGCTGGATCGCCACCGATGATGTCGCCGTACGCGCCACGAGCCTACCGTAGGCGAAAGATGCTGATGCACTCGAGACACAAGGATGTCGGATGCGGCGAGATGCCGATTCTTGAATGAGATGCCTCGCGCCATTTGCTACCGGCATGGTGCACAAAGCCGTTTATCCGACAGTGCTCCGGCATGACTGTGGGGCGAGGGAGATAATGATGAAGAGAGCCCATCGATGATCTATATGGTCGAAATCCTCTGGCGTGGTGTTGCAAGATCCTTTGGGTTGGCGGGTATCTTCGCGGCCCTTCTTCTCCTCGGCGTTGTATTTGCGCCACGATGGAAACGGCGTACTGGAGCCATATACGCCAGATTGGTGATCGTGCCTTACTTCTTACTCTTGACCGTAGGATTGGTGATGCGTTTCTCCCATCTCACCTTGGTCGGGGTTTGTGGCCTTGCGATTGCTCTTATCGCGCTCATCTACGGAGCAGGTTCGATCGTTCAGATGCTTCTCCGTCGCACCAAGCCATAAGCTCGCAATTCGATACGCGCGTCGTCGTCTTTCTCTCTGAACGGACTGATGATCCGCCCATGGTGACAGCGATTAATCCGACATGGAACGTCTCATTATCCTGGCGCGGTGGATCATCGCGGGACGTTGATAAAGAGATGGGTAACGAAACTCGACCCCTTGGGGAAACCAGCGACAACGATACGCGATCAGATCGAACCGTCCTCGATACCCTCGATGAAGTCCATGAACGTGATGTAGGTGATTCCCTGGTATCGCGCGATCCCCTGCGCGTCGCGCGGCGGAAAATCTTTGGTGTTGTCGGAGACGATAAAATCGACCGATACCGTCACTGCTGCTGCCCACACGGGATGATCGCCTGAATCGCGCAGCGTCGGCCATGCCGATGGGTACGGGACGGTCGGCGAGATAACACGGAACGTCGGCTCCAGATGGCTCATCGCAATCTTGGCCATACGACTGAGGGCGCGCCGTGATGCGCCCTCGGCACCGTACCTCCGTATCCATCGCCAGGTGACTAAGCGGGCCATCTCCTCAATGATCCACGGAGACCAGTAGCCTTCGTAAAAGCCGAGACGCGCATATGTTTCGAGCGTCTGACGCATGTCAGATGGTATGAGGACGTTTGCATCAAGAAGAGCCTTTACCGTTGCCACGGCAGCGTGCCCGTGTGACCCTCGCGCATACTCTCCATTTCCTTATCGCTGACCGGATCATCGCTCCCAGGGAATGCCATGCGCGCGTAATCGCGCTGAATCGCGTGCAAGTCATGGATGACGGGCTCGTCCTGGAGACGGATGATCTCCGTCATCGGAATCATGTAACGATTACCCGCGATTGCCGCCGCGATCTGCCCACGGCGCGTCATTGCTTTGATCGTATTTTTCGATCTGATTCCGAGCAGTTCCGCCGCCTGGGTCGTCGTGAGCATCATGCTCGGATCCAATTGCCGCGCTGCAATGGAGAGGTGCCGCTGCGCCTCGGCTGCATCTCCCTCGTCGATCAGTTTTCGTGCCGCCTCGATATGATCGCGAACGTCCCTGACGATCATGGCTTTCCTCCTTTCTCCATCATTCTAACAAAAAGGTCAAAAAGGTCAATCTAGGATTTTGCTCCAAGTCGCGATGCGCGCCACGAGTCTGTTGTCGAGCCGTTCGCAAACCGTCCGGTGTCATTCATTTCGTCGGCATACATGCCGCAGGGACGGCGAAGGGCGGTTCGCGACCCCCCCCTACGAGTCCGATTGAATGCTGTTGCACGATGCTCTTTGGTGGGTTTATTCGTATCTGCTATGCTTGCGGCGTGAACTGCACCGGCATGTGCTTGATGCCGCCGATGAAGCCGGAGCGGAGGCGATCCACCGGGCCGGCGGGCGCGATGTCGGGCAGGCGGGCGAGCAGGGTCTCGAACATCACGCGTAACTCCAGGCGAGCGAAGGACGCGCCAAGGCAGAAGTGCTCGCCGATGCCGAAGGCGATGTGCTCGTTCGGCGTCCGACCCACGTCAAAGGTGTTCGCGTTCGGGAAGACCTCCTCGTCGCGGTTCGCCGACGGGTACCAGAGCAGCACCCGCTCGCCCGCGCGCAGGGGCTGGCCGCCCAGTACCGTGTCGCGCGTCACGTAGCGCATCATGTGGGCGACGGGCGAGGTCCAGCGCAGGATTTCCTCGATGGCGGTGGTCAGCAGCGCGGAGTCGTTTTGCAGCCGGGCGCGCTCCTCCGGGTGCTCGAAGAGGGCGAGCAAGCCGCCGGAGATGGCGTTGCGCGTCGTCTCGTTGCCCGCGAGGATGAGCAGTTGGCAGAAGAAGAGCAGTTCCTCCTCGGAGAGCGATTCGCCGTCCACCTCGGAGTGGACGAGGACG
>JBPCMC010000093.1:0-5524 GCA_051002645.1 Thermomicrobiales bacterium | reverse complement strand
CGTACTTTCAGTCGTTGCATGGGCATAGAGATTGCCCCTCCTTCATTCCGCGCCCGACATCGCGGGCCGGTGCGGGAGAGCAACGAGTAGCGAGTAATGAGTAACAAGGGGCTCAAACCTCTCGTACTCGTTACTCGTTACTCGCTACTCGTTACTTCTTGGCGGCCTTGCCGGTCTTGCCGGCCTTGCGCCGCGTCCACTCGCCGAGGTACTTGATGCCCTTATCCTTGTACGGCTCGCGCGGGCGAACCTTGCGGATGCGGGCGGCCCACTCGCCGACGTCTTCTTTGTTGTTCCCGACGACCGCAACGCGCAGCGGGGTGTCCACGACGAAGCTGATGCCCTCCGGCGCCACGAAGCGCACCGGATGGGAAAAGCCGACCGTCAGGACGAGGTCCTTACCGTCCATCGTGGCGCGGTAGCCGACGCCGTTGATCTCCAACTCCTTGCGGAAGCCGGTCGTCACGCCCTCGACCATGTTGGCGACGAGTGTGCGCGTCAGGCCGTGCAACTCACGCTGGACACGCGCCTCGGACGGTCGCTTGACATGCAGGACGCCATCCTCGCGTTCGAGGATCATCGACGCGGGGATCGTCCGGGAGAGCGTGCCGCGCGGGCCCTCCACGGTGATCGCGCCTGCCTCATGGCTGAGCGTCACGCCGTTCGGGATAGGGATCGGACGAATACCGATTCGGGACATCGCAACTCCTCCTAGGAAACCGTGCAGAGCAATTCGCCACCGACGCCGCGCCGGTAGGCGTCGCGGCCCGTCATCACGCCCTGCGAGGTCGTGACGATGGCGACGCCGAGGCCGTTGCGGACGCGCTCGATGCCGCCGCGCTGCCGGTAAATGCGCAGGCCGGGCTTGGAGATGCGCTTGATCTCCTGGATGGCGTGCCGCTTCGCATCGTCGTACTTCAACCGGACCGTGAGCTGATTCTGCGGCTGCTGCTCCGTGACGCGGTAGCCCTCGATGAACCCCTCTTCGCGCAGGATGCGCGCGATCTCCACGAGAACCTTCGTCGACGGCATCGCCACCTCCGCGTGCCGCATCATGCCGGCATTGCGGATTCGGGTCAGCATGTCGCTGATCGGGTCATTGACGCTCATGCCTTCCCTCTCCTACCACGATGACTTCGTGACGCCCGGCAACTTGCCGTTGGACGCCATCTCACGAAAACAGATGCGGCACAGACCGAACTTGCGCATGTACGCGCGGGAGCGGCCGCAGAGTTTGCAGCGATTGTAGCCGCGCACGCGATACTTCGGCACCGCGTTCGCCTTGTTGACGAGTGACTTCTTTGCCATTGTCGCTCCTTATGACGCGATGCGCTGGACGCCGCCCGCCTGGCCCTGTGGCCGAGCGTAGGGCATCCCCAGCATTTCGAGCAGCCGCCGCCCCTCGGCATCGGTCTTCGCCGACGTGACGAACGAGATTTCCATGCCACGGACGCGGTCGATCTTGTCGTACTCGATCTCCGGGAAGATCAGTTGCTCCTTGAGGCCGAGCGTATAGTTGCCGCGCCCATCGAACGCATCCGGGGAGAGCCCACGGAAGTCGCGCACGCGGGGCATGGCGATATTGAAAAGCCGGTCGATGAACTCGTACATCCGCGCGCCGCGCAACGTCACCATCACACCAATCGGCATCCCGGCCCGGACCTTGAACTGCGCGATCGAGCGCTTCGCCCGCGTGACGACCGGCTTCTGGCCGGTGATCAGCTGGATGTCGCCCACCGCGTTGTCGAGCGACTTCGCATTGCCGACCGCCTCGCCCATGCCGATATTGATGACGACTTTCTGAACCTTCGGCACCTGCATCAAATTCGTGTAGCCGAACTGCTCGGTCAGCGCGGGCACCGCGACCTCATCATACTGCTTGCGGAGCCGTGGGAGGACGCGCGGCGCCTCGTGAGCGCCTTTGGTTTGTGCTTCGTCAGCCATTCTTCGTCTCCCTACCGCTCGTCCGCGATGACTTCGATCACCACGTCTTCGCGCTTCGTCACTTTGCCGTCTTTGTCCTTCTCTTCATGGACGTAATAGCGGACATTCTTGCCGTTATCATCGCGCTTGACATGGACGCGCACGCCCTTGTTCGCGCGGGGCGACCAGAACATCACATTGGAGACGTGCAGCGGCGCTTCCATCTCGATGATGCCCGCCTGCCGCGCCCGCCCGCGCGCCCGGTGGCGCTTGACGATGTTCACGCCCTCGATGATGACGCGGTCCTTGTCCGGGATCGCAACGCGCACGCGGCCGCGCTGCCCCTTGTTCCTCCCTGAGATGACGATGACCTCATCGCCACGTCGTATCTTCCGCATCGCTTCCTCCTACAAGACTTCCGGCGCGAGTGACGCGATGCGCAGATAGCCCGCCTCGCGGATTTCCCGCGCCACGGGGCCGAAGACACGAGTGCCGCGCGGGTTGCCCTGCGGATTAATCAGCACCGCCGCGTTGTCATCGAACCGGATCGACGAACCGTCCGGCCGGCTGTACTCCTTCGCAGTCCGCACGATGACGGCGCGGACGACATCGCCCTTCTTCACCGCCGCGCCGGGCTGTGCCTGCTTCACCGCGCCGATGATCACATCGCCGACGCTACCGTAGCGGCGAAAGGAGCCGCCGAGGACGCGGATGCAGAGAATCTCCCGCGCCCCTGAATTGTCCGCGACCCGCAATCGCGATTCTGGTTGAATCATCGCCGTTCCCTCCGTTAGTCCTGCGAGGCCGAATGCAGGATCTCGCGGACGATCCAACGCTTCTCTTTACTGAGCGGCCGCGTCTCTTCGATGCGCACGCGGTCACCGGTCTTGCAGGCGTTCTGCTCGTCGTGCGCCTTGAACTTGTGCGTGCGCCGCATCGCCTTCTGGTAGATGCGATGCCGCACCGTGAAGTCGACCGCCACCACGACCGTCTTGTCCATCTTGTCCGAGACGACGCGACCGATCTTCGTCAGCCGCACCTTCCGCCCCGCGTCGTTCGCGGCCGGCGCCGCCTCGTGCTGTTCCGCCACCATCGGCCACTCCCTATCCGAGTATTCAGTAGACAGTAGTCAGTAGTCAGAAAATGCGCGGAGCGCTTCCGTATCCCACTGCCTACCGTCTACTGACTACTGACTACTCCGTCCCCAGCGCCTGCTGGAACGATTCCGCGATCTCCCGCTCCCGCAGGATGGTATTGATCCGCGCGATGTCGCGCCGAACCACCCGAATCTGCGCGTGGTTCGTCTGCTGGTTCGTCACAATCGCGAACCGCATGCGCATCGTCTCTTCCTTCAAGGCGTTGCGCCGCTCGATCAGATCCGCGTCCGTGAGTGCGCGCACTTCATCGACTCGCATTCTTAGTCACCTTCGCCCTTGTGTTCGTGGACGCCGTGATCCGCGCCTTCCTCAGTCGCGGGCACATCGGCAGCATTCTCGGCGCCGCCCTCGATCTCGGCTTCCTCGCCCGTGTCGCTCTCATCGAGCGTTCCGGCCGCAGCCATCTGCGCGCGCATCTCGGCTTTGCGTCCGAGCACCATCTCCTCGCCCGCCGCGAACTCGCGCGTGACGATCTTGGTGCCCATCGGGAACTTATGCCCCGCGATGGTCAGGGCCTGCTTCGCCTCGGCTTCGCGCACGCCGCCGATCTCCAAGAGCATCCGGCCCCGCAGCACCACCGCGACCCAATGGTCCGGCGCGCCCTTGCCGGAGCCCATGCGGGTCTCAGCGGGCTTCTTCGTCACGGACTTGTCCGGGAAGACGCGGATCCAGTACTTACCGCCACGGCGGGTATACCGCGTGACGACGCGCCGCGCCGACTCGATCTGATTGCCGGTCACCCAGGCATTCTCCGTGGCGACCAACCCATATTCGCCGAACGCCACCGTCGTACCACGCTGCGCCTCGCCCTTGCGGCGACCGCGATGGACGCGGCGGAATTTCGTTCGTTTCGGTTGCAACAACATGCTACGAACCCTCTCCCTTAATCGGCCGCGAGTTCAGCGCCGCGCTGCGGTGCGGGCCGCCGCTCGGGGATCACATCCCCCTTGTAAATCCAGACCTTCACGCCGATCCGACCAAACGTCGTGTGGGCGTGGACGACCGCGTAATCGATGTTCGCGCGCAGCGTATGCAGCGGCACGCGGCCATCCTTCTCGGTCAGCGTGCGGGACATCTCCGCGCCGCCGAGCCGACCGCCGAGGCGAACCTTGACGCCCTTCGCGCCGCGTCGCATCGCCTGGGAAACCGCGTGCTTCATCGCGCGGCGGTAGGCGACACGGCGGGTCAACTGATCGGCGATGTTCTCCGCCACGAGGCGCGCTTCGAGCTCCGGCGTCTTGATCTCCTCGATCTTCAAGTGTACGTCGCGCTTCATCGCCGCCTTGATCGTGTTCCGCAGGCGCTCGACGTTGCCGCCCTGCTTGCCGATCACGACACCGGGCTTCGAGGTGAAAATCGCCACATCCACCTTGTTCGCGGCCCGCTCGATGTAGATGCGCGCGATGCCGGCATTCGGCAGTTCCCGCATCACGAGTCGCCGCAGGGCGATGTCCTCATGCAGCAGCTGCGTGTAGTTGCGCTCGGCGAACCAGCGGGATTCCCAGTCGGTGACGATCCCCAGCCGGAAGCCGATGGGATTAACTTTCCGTCCCACAGGTACCTCCCTTATTGCCTTCGCTGCTCATTCAATGCACCACCCTCGTCTTCCGGCTGCGTCTGCCCGGCGTTCGCGATCTCATCCGCCTCTGCCTCGGCCTGCGCCGCCTGAATCGGTGGCGGAGTCTCGGCTGCTTGCTCGGCTGCCGTCGTGTCCTCCACGGTCTCGGACGGCATCTCGCCGACAAGCGACTCCTCTTCCTTTGGCGCGAGGACATCGATCTTGCCGGGCGCTTCCGCGCGGGCGGGCACCAGCGGCGCCGCGCCGCGCGAGACGGACGGCGTCTGGCTCCGGCCACGCCCCGTCGGGGACGGGCCACGCCGGGAGGCGCCCGCCACGCCACGAGCGGCAGGACGCTGGCCGCGCACCGGTCGCGGGCGCTCCTCGACGACGATCGTGATGTGACTGAACCGCTTCAGAATCGCTCCTGGCCGCCCACGCGAGCGGGCGGTGAAGCGCTTCAGCTTCATCCCCTCGTCCGCATAGGCGAGCGCGATCACCAAATCCTCCGGGTCCATGTCGTTATTGTGCTCCGCGTTCGCGGAGGCGGAGCGGACGACCCGCGCGACCTCGCGCGCCGCGCCCTGGGGCAGGAAGCGGAGGATCGCGAGCGCCTCGTTGACCCGCTTGCCGCGCACCTGGTCAATGACCAGCCGCACTTTTTGCGGCGAGATGTGGACATCCTTCGCCACCGCCCGCACGCGCGTTGTTGGCTGTACCGTTGCCATACGCCTCGTCTCTCCCTACCTTAGCGCCGTCGTGATGCCTTGTCGGCATCTTTTCCGTGGCCCCGGAAGAAGCGCGTCGGTGCGAACTCCCCCAGTTTGTGGCCGACCATATTCTCCGTCACGAAGATCGGCACATGACGTCGGCCGTCGTGGACCGC
>JBPCMC010000092.1:0-6624 GCA_051002645.1 Thermomicrobiales bacterium | reverse complement strand
CTTCACCGACCGCGCCCGGCCTGACGATGAGAGCGACTCCGAATTGGTGCGCTCATGGTACAGCGCGGACAACTTCGCGCGCAAGGAGCGGGTCGAGGCGATGGCGAAGAGGCGCGGCGTCCTGCCGATCACCATCGCGCTCGCCTATGTGCTCTGCCAGCCCTTCCCGACCTTCGCCCTCATCGGCCCGCGCACTCTCGCTGAGACGCGCACCTCCCTCCCGGCATTGGAGATCGCCCTCACGCCGGACGAGGTGCGCTGGCTCAACGTGGAAGATTGAACCACCAAGACACCAAGAACACGAAGGACACCAAGAGGGAATCCACCCTCTTTCTCTTGGTGTCCTTCGTGTTCTTGGTGTCTTGGTGGTTCGATCCGACCGTGCGTGGCTTGCAACAACCCCACCGCCATGAGACAATACGTACGGAGTGAACGTACACACGAATTGCGTGATGCGAGCGATTCGGTGATGCGTTCCTTGTCGGCGGGGGTGGCATGGCATTCGCAACGCGGTCGCGCCGCGCCGGGCGCGCACAATCCACCTGGACGGTCGTGCCGTTCGATGCGCGCGGCGCCGGAGTCGGGGAAATCCCGCCCGCCGTGGCAATCGAGACGCCTCATGACGGCGAGACGCTGCTCGTGCTCTGCGCGGAGGCGGATCGTCCCGACCCGGAGGCGATGGCGCGCTGCCTGCTCGCCCTCGATGCCTTCCGCGCCGGGTTCGCGACTGTCGCGCCGCGTATGCTCACCAACGCCCTGCTCGCCGGGATGGACGAGGCGAACGATGCGCTGTACGACCACCGCGCGGCCCGCGCCGTCCACCGGCCGGTCGGTGTCGGCCTCACCGCCCTCGTCGCCCGTGGGCAGGACGCCTATGTCATCCAGGCGGGTCCCGGCCAGGTGCTGATCGTCGGCGACGAAGGCGTGACGGCGCTGCCACCGCTCAACCAATACCGGATGTTCGACAGTGCTCCGCACGATGAACGCGCCGCGCCCCCGCCGCTCGGCATGTCGCCCATCGTCGAGCCGGACCTCTTCCATGTCGATGCGCGCGAGGGCCTCTTTGTGGCGCTTGTCGTCTCAGCGCTCGGTCGTGTGCTTCACCACGAAGATGACGCACCGCTCCGCTCATTCGATCCGGCGAACGCGGCGGACTATCTGGTCGCGCTCGGCGCGCGATTCCGCTTGACGACGGCGTATGGCGTGGTGATGGCGATGGGTGGGGATGTCGGCGAACCTCCATACTCAGTAGCGCCCGCCACCGAATGGGATCAACCACCGGCACGCCATCACGCGCGGCGAGAACCACAGACCGACGCATTCACCGAGGCATGGCCCGGCGGCGACCCGCTCCCCGATGGCGAGCCACGGCGTAGGAATCCCCCCGGCCCCCTCCCGCCACCGGAGATCGCGGAGGAGCCGCGCTGGGAATATCTCGGCGAGCCGACACCGCGCGCCGGCAATCGGTGGCGCGGTGGGTGGTTCGGGCGGCGACCGCAACGGGCGTCGGCATGGGACGATCCCTACCGACCGCGCCCCGCGCGCCAGATCCCCGCGCTGCCGCCGCGACTGTGGATGCTGCTCGGCGGGTTGCTGCTCACGCTGCTGCTCGCGGGGCTACTCGGCATCGTCCATGCGCTCTCGGCGCACCGTGCGAACGACGCCACGATTCACGCGCTGGACGGCATTGCGGCGGCGCGCGGGCAGGCGGTCGCGCTCCACGATCCGGGCGCGGCGTACACCACCCTCGTCGCGCTCGACGGGCAGTTGCGGACGATCGCGGCGGACGGTCGGCAAACCAAACGAGTGGCGGTCGAACGTCAGCAGATGGTGCAAGCGCTCGACACCGTAACGGGCGTGACCCGCGTCACACCCCGCCCGGTCACGGCGCTGGCCCACTTAGATGCCACGCCGGGGAATCATCGCCTGCTTCTTGCCGGTGACGACGGCAAACTCTACCTTCTCGACCGGGAGAAGAACGACTGGGGCGTCTACGCCGTTGATCTGGCTGCGCCGAAACCGACACGCCTCTTCGGTACCGGCAGCGTCGCGAGCAAAGTGCCGGCGGGCGACGTGCGGGGCCTTGTCTGGTCCGGTGGCCCGGCGACGACGGACCGGACGCGCCTCTTCGCGCGGACCGCGAACGGGACGTGGGGCGAGTTGGCCGTACCCGCCGTGAGCGATCAGCGCCCGACCGCCGTGGCGCTCTTGGGTGACGGCCTCTACCTGCTCGACAGCGGCGCGGGCCAGATCGTCCGTGTGCCGCTCGCGAACGGTGGCGGCGCGAAGCCGTGGACGACCGACGCGGCGGCGGCGGAGTTGCGCACAGCGGTTGATCTGACGAGCGACGGGCAGGTGCTCTGGGTGCTGCTCGCCGATGGTCGGGTGCGCGGCTTCGTCGGTGGCGCGCCCGCGCAATTGATCGCCCCCGGTGCGCTCCCGCCGCTGACCGCCGCGACCGCCGTGACGACGGCCGCATCCAGCCCCTATCTCTATGTCGCCGACGGCGCGCAGGGGCGCATCGTGCGCATCCGCAAAGCGGACGGCAAGATCGTCCAGGTGCTCCGCGCGGCGGATGGAGCGCCACCGATCGTGTCGGCCCAGAGTCTGACCGTCGATGAGCCGCGCGGGACGCTCTCCTACGTGACTGCGGACGGCATCATAACCATTCCATTACCGCCTGTTGTTGGCGTGTAACCGAGTAAACAAATGCCCTATGGTATGGTGGGGAAGAGAAGGAGTGAGGGACGATGAGAGAGCACAGCGCGCAATGGCCGCGAAAGGAGTCCGCGTGGCGCAAGATCGCGTGAACGCATCCGCGCCGGACGCACAGCCGCCGCCGGGCCCGGAGCCGTCGCCTGTACCGTTGACGGCCCAACCGCCCGTGCCGCACGCTGTCCCCGCCCCCTTCGCGCATCAGGCCGAGGCGGATTTCGCGGAACTGCTCGACTTTTACCGCATCCCCTGGCTCTATGAACCGACCTCGTTCGCCATCGAGTGGGACGGGGACGCCGTCATCGAGATGTTCACGCCCGACTTTTACTTGCCGGATCAAGACCTCTACGTCGAACTGACGACGATGAAGCAGAGCCTTGTCACCAAGAAGAATCGCAAGGTGCGGCGGCTGCGCGAACTCTACCCGGATATGCACGTCAAACTGATGTATCGCCGCGATTATCAGCAACTGGTCGCCCAGTACGGCTACGGCGCGCTGGAACTGACCGAACTGGCGCCGGAGGACATTGACCGCATCCTCGTCAGCCCCGCCGAGCTGCACGAGCGGGTCGTCGCGCTCGGCGAGCAGATCTCCGCCGATTACGCCGACCGGACGATTGTGCTCATCGGCGTGCTGAAGGGCGTCACCTTCTTCCTCGCCGACCTCGCGCGGGCGGTCACGCGCCCGCTCGCCATCGACTATCTCGCCGTCGCGGGGTACGGGACACCGGCCAAGGGCCGCTCGCGGCAACCGGGCGCGGTGCGCATCATCAAGGACCTCGATGAGCAGATCACCGGGCAGCACGTCATCCTCGTCGAGGACGTCGTCAACACCGGGCTCTCGCTCGCCTATATCCTCAAGCACCTGCGCGCGAAGAAGCCCGCGAGTATCGCGGTCGTCACGCTGCTGGACAAGGCCGACCGGCGGCTGGTGAATGTGCCCCTCGATTATATCGGCTTCCCCTGCCCGAACGAGTTTGTCATCGGCTACGGCCTCGATTACCGCGAGCGATACCGCAACCTCTCCTTCCTCTGCGTGCTGAAGCCGGAGGCGTACGAGCAGACTGCGCCGCTCCGACCGCGCGAGGATGTGGTCGTTCAATAGGGGCTGACCGCATTTGTCGGCAGTCTACCGGCGCGTGCCGATTTTCAGGATGTCCGCGATATTCGCGCCGCTGTCCATTACCGGCTTGATCGCGCCGCTGCGCGAACTGAGCACGCACGTCACGCCCGGCCCGTGCCCGGCGAGGTTGCTGTCCGCGTGGGCGATGATGCCGATGGTGACGCTCCCCGTCCGGTAGTAGCGCCCGAAGGTGGCATCGGCATCCTCGATGGCGACGAAGTCGCCGAGGCGCAAATCCGCGAGGTTGTATTGCTCGACCATCACCGGGTCGAAAAGCGTGATGTCATAGTCGCCGCGATAGGCATTGTCCCGCCCGAGGCCGGAACCCATGATCCCCGCCGGGACGCGCTTCGCCACCGGGACAGTCAGTTTGCCGTCGCGCTCGCCGATACCCCATCGCTCGACCAATTGCGGATTGAGGCTCATCACGCGCACATCGGGGTAATCGAGGAATTGCAGGCCGACGCCAAAGGCGCGAATCTGCATCCGGTCGCCGATAGTCATGGTGTTCAGCACATCGTCGGGGAAATCGACCATCACATGCTCGATGCCGCCATGCTTGCCGGTGACGATGCCGACGCCGCCCTTGCCGTCGCCGGTGACCAATCGGGCCTCATTGCCCAGCGTCGCGAGGATATTGAGGCCGTCGGACTGGCGCTCCTCCGGGTTGCGGACGGAGACGCACGGCTCGACATGGTCACCCTCCCAGCCGCAGGCGCGATCGCCGACGCGGACGTTGTAGGTGATCCCGCCGCTCGTCGCCCCGACGCGCGGCACGCCGTCGTGCCCGACCCGCCAGGGCGACATCATCGGCACGCCGGGGCTGGAGACCTCGCCAATGACCGACATTTCGACGAGTTTGTCACTGTTCATCCGGGGCATCGCAGAGGCTCCTAACACGAAGACAATACAAAGATCGATCCGTAGGGGCGGTGCTCGAACCGCCCTCCCCGGCCTGTCAGTGCCGTTGTGCTTGGTCGAGGTGTCGATACGGCAACGGAGGGCGGTTCGAGCACCGCCCCTACGAAATCGTGGCAGGCCCCGACAAATGTAATGCGACGCAGCCAGAACAGCGATCCTTAGATGGCTTAATAGCAGCATGAATCCTTGAAGCCGCAGTTCGGGCAGATCGACGCCGAGCCGCCCTTCAAGGCAGGCATGGCGTGGCCGCAACGCGGGCACGGCTGCGTCTCCTCGCGGCTGCGATGCACCGACGGTGGCACAATATCTTCCGATCGTTGCGCTTTCGTCTCTGACTGCGGGTGTGGTTGCTGCACCGGATCTCCTCCTGCGGCGTGATCGTACGGACACAGTACGCGGCGATTGATTGCCGGTCAAGAGCGGCGGAACGATCCCGCGCGCCGCGTGGTATCATGCACCAGCGACGCATCGGCAATGACGGAGGCTGCATGGGGACGTTTCACTACGGCGGGCAAGCGGTGATGGAGGGCGTGATGATGCGCAGGCGGCGCGAGATGGCCGTCGCGGTGCGCGCGCCCGATGGCGAAATCCTCTACTATCAGGAGCCGCTCACCTCGTGGGTCTACCGCTCGAAGGTGATGAAGTGGCCCTTCCTGCGCGGTATCGTCCTCTTGTGGGACGCATTGCTGCTCGGCACGCGCGCCCTCGTCTTCTCCGCCAATGTCGGCTTGCAGGAGGACGCGACCGCCCCCGCCATGACCGTCGCGCCCGATGTCATGCCCATGGTCCTGCCGAACCCGGAGAAGAAACATGGCAAAGGGAAGGAGGCGAAGCCGGAGGAGCCGACCGAACTGAGCGGCGCGGCGCTCTGGATCACCGTGACGATCTCGCTCCTCTTCGGCATCGGCCTCTTCTTCGTCGTGCCACTGATCGCCATTCGCATCGCCGATCGCCATATTCACTCCTCGATCCTCTCCAATGTGATCGAGGGGTGCATCCGCCTCGGCATCCTCGTCCTCTATCTCGGCCTGATCGGACTCCTCCCGGACGTGAAGCGCGTCTTCCGCTACCACGGCGCGGAGCACAAGACGATCCATGCCTACGAGCGCGGCCTGCCGCTCGATGCGGAGCATATCCGCCCGATGCCGATCGAGCACCCGCGCTGCGGCACGGGCTTCCTGCTCGTCGTCGTCCTCTTCTCCATCGTCATCTTCGCGCTGCTCGGTCGCCCGCCCTTCCTGCTACGCATCCTCAGCCGGATCGTTTTCGTGCCGGTGATCGCCGGGATCGCCTACGAGTTCCTCCGACTCGGCGCGCGGTACTATCACCAGCGCTGGATGCGCATCCTCCTCGCGCCGAGCATGGCGCTCCAGAAGCTAACGACGCGCGCGCCGGACGACTCGATGCTCGATGTCGCGGCGGTCGCGCTTCGTCGCGTGCTGGCGGCGGACGAGGTGATGGAGCGCGCCACGATTGCGGACGGCGCGGTGCAGGCGGATCAAAAGGGCCAGCCGATGCGCACCGCGCCCGTCATGGCGGCGATGTCCACGAGCGCGGGCGCGGATGGCTGATGGTGCGGTGACCGTACGCCGGGCGGATTTGTCGGCGGACCGCACCGCCTGCTACGCGATCCGCGCCGCCGTCTTCGCGCAGGAGCAGGGCGTCCACGGCGCGGAAAAAGGCGACCGCGACGATCCGACTGCCATCCACGCCCTCGGGCTTGTGGACGGCGTCCCGGCGGGCACCGGGCGATTGCACATCGTCCGCACGCGGAGCGGCTCGGAGGGGCAGATCGCCTGGGTCAGCGTCCTCCCGCGCTTCCGGCGCATGGGCGTCGCCACCGCGATCATGGCGCACCTGATGGA
>JBPCMC010000091.1:0-2927 GCA_051002645.1 Thermomicrobiales bacterium | reverse complement strand
CGCGCGGGCGGCACCTCAATGTCGTCCTCTTCGGCGCGGAGCAGTTCCGCTCGAAGGTCGATGATGAGGTGGTCGGCAACGCGGCGACCTCCTTCTATGGTCGCATCGGCGACGAGGAGATTATCAGCCCGTCGTATCGCGCCTTCACCGAATCGACGCGGGCGGAATTGCTGCGCGTTCCGAAGGGCACACTCCTGATGCGCCACGCGCACATTCCGGTGCCCGTCTTCGGCGTCTTCCCGCGCCCACCGGCATTGGCGGGGAGCGACGCGCAGAAGGTCTACGGCGGCAGCGCGCAGATGGACCCCGCCGAGTCGGTTTTCCGCGTCTTGCGCGATATGTCGGAACGCAACGGATTCACCGCCCCGACGGTGGCACAGGTAAAGACCGTCCTCAACGATCACGACCTGACCGGTGCGCAGTACGACAATCTCTTGGACCGAGTGCGCGGTTCGTATCGCCCGGGCGGGCGCACATCGCCCTGGAATTTCTTCTGTAGCACGATCTGCAAGAACGGCCTGTAGACAATAAGGGAACCATCCATGACCGACGGGACACTTCGGATCGCCCATATCGCGGACACCCATCTCGGCTTCAGCGCCCTGACCCGCCTCTGCCCCGACACCGGGCGCAATCAGCGCGCCGTCGATGTCGAACTGGCCTTTGCGGCGGCGATTGACCACATCATCGCCGCCGGGGACATCGATCTCGTCCTGCACGCGGGCGATGTCTTCCACCACAGCCGTCCGCCGATGCAGACGCTGATCTTCTTCGTCAGACAAATGCGACGGCTCGAAGCGGCAGGCATCCCGACCATCGTCATCGGCGGCAACCACGACACGCCGCGCCTGCGCAACGCCGGGAGTGTGCTCGATCTCTGCGCCATCGCCTGCCATTCCATCCACTTCGCCACCGGCTATGACTGGGAGCGTATCCCGCTGGAGATCGGCGGGCGGCGCGTCGTCGTCACCGCCGTGCCGCACGGCGCATTCACCAACGAACAGCCGCCCAATGCTATCTTTGCCGACGACGATGCGGTCAACCTGCTCATCGCCCACGGCTCCTACAATCTCACGCTCGCCAATGACCGCCGGGGCGGGGCGGACGAGATCGAGGAGGCGCTGCTCGACGTGCGCTACGACTACGTCGCCCTCGGCCACTGGCACATTCACGAGCGCAAGGGCCACAACGTTTTCTATAGCGGCAGCACCGAACGCATCGGCCTGTCCGACCTCGCGACGACACCCGGTTACGCCCGCGTCGTATTGAACGGCACAACCGAAGCCGACGTGACGCATGTCCCGCTCCCCGCGCGCGAGCACCTCAAACTGGCGGTCGTCGATGGCAACGAACTGAGCGCGGAGGCGATCGTCGCTGAGGTCGTGCGCCGTCTCGAACGCGAGAAGGCGGCGACGCGCGCCGAAGCGATCGTCCTCTGCGCGGTGCGGGACACGGCGCTGGGGATCGACCGCGAGGTGGTCCGCCTGTTGCGTAGCCACGAGATTGTCCGCGCCTGCTGGGCATTCGTGCCCGATGTCCGCGCCCTCCGCGCCCCCGGCGTGCAATCCGAGGAGTCAAGCCCAATCGGCCAGTTGCTCGATGAGTTCGGCGATTTCGTCACCGGCAGGGCGCAGACCGGCCTCTACGAGCCCGCCTTTGCCGCCGCCTTCCGCGAGACGGGCCGCAAACTGCTCGAAGAGGAACTGCGCGGCGACGAGCCGGCGCCCGAGTCCGTCCCGACCGACGCAGCAGAGCCCGCGCTGACGGGGGCGACGGCATGATCCTTCAGAAGTTGCGCATCGAGAACTTCAAGCGCCTACACGACGTGGAGATCGTCTTCCCCTCCATCGGCATCATCGGTGTCGTCGGCGCGAACGGCGCGGGCAAGAGCACGCTCTTCGAGGCGATCCTCTGGGCGCTCTTCCGCCCCAATGCGATCGGCATCGATAACCGCGATGTCGTGCCGCGCCGCAGCGTCGGCGCGACGACGAAGGTGGAACTGACGCTCGAAACCGACGATACCGTCTACACGATCTCCCGCAGCCTGCGCATCACGGCGGGCGGCAGCCAGCGCGTCGAGGCGAGCGTCTTCAAGGGCGACGACGCCGAACCGCTCGTCACCGGCGCGAATCAGGTCTCCGACTTCGTGCGCGGCACATTGCTCCGCATGAGTTCGCAGTCGTTCACGACGACCTTCTTCACCCGGCAGAAGGAACTCGCCTTCTTCGGCGAGATGGGCGACACCGAGCGACGCCGCGAGATGCAGCGGCTGCTCGACATGGACGCCATCGAACGCGCGCAGGCGAAGTTGCGCGAGGAGCGGAACCGGGAACGCGCCGCCCTGACCGCCCGCACCGCCCAACTGGGCGAGGAAAACGCCGCGCGCGACCTCGACGCCGAACTTGCCATCGCCCAGCAAGCCGAAGCGGAGGTCGAGGAGCGCGTCGCGCACCTGACGAATGAACATGCGCGCCTCAGCGCCGAATACGACCGCCTCGCCACGCGCATGGAATCGCTGCGGGCGACCCAACGCCACCACGAGACCTTGCAGGCGGAGCGACGCGCGGCGGAGACCGCGCAGGTCGCGGCGCAGGCGACCCATGACGACGCCATCCGCCGGATCGCCCTGCTGCACGACCGCCGGCGGCGCGCGGCGGAGATCGCGCCGGTGCTGGCCTCCCTCCCCACCGTCGAGGTCGCCTTGCGCGACGCGGATGCGGCGGCGCTCCACGCGCAGCGCGTCGCGGAGTGTACGCGCGATGTGCGGGAGGCGGAGAATGCCGTCGCGCAACTCTACGTCGCGACCGACGCGATGATTGCCGATCTCGACGCGCTACGTGACCTGCTCTTCGATTGGGAAGCACTCGACGAGGAGCCGCCCGGCCTGACGCGGGCGCGTGCTCTCGCCGCGCAACTGGCGGCGGCCG
>JBPCMC010000090.1:0-4877 GCA_051002645.1 Thermomicrobiales bacterium | reverse complement strand
ACCGACGCGCGGTGGCAATTCTCGTGGCGCTCGTCTGCGCGCTCATGCCCTCCGCCGTCTCGGCGTATGACTGGCTGCAATTCAATGGCGACGGTCGGCATGGCGGCAACAACAGCCAGGAGACGGCAATCAGCGCCGCCAATGTTCACGGGCTCCAGCGTCTCTTTCAGGTCACGCTGCCGAGCAATGCGGACAGCGCCCCGGCCGCCTTGCAAGGCGTCAGCACGACGACCGGCCTACGCGACCTCGTCTTCGTCACGACGCGCGACGGGCACTTGATCGCGCTCGATAGCCGGAACGGTGTAATGGTCTGGAACACACAGCACGGCGCGAGCACCTGCCAGATCAATAACCCCGCGCCCGTCCCGTCGCCGTCGAATCCCTGCCACACGAACGCCTCCCCGGCGATCGACCCGAACCGGCATTTTGTCTATGCATACGGTCTCGACGGCTATGTGCATAAACATCAGGTCGAAGACGGCGCCGAAGTGATGACCGGCGGCTGGCCCGAACTGGCGACGACCAAGCCATTCAACGAGAAGGGATCGTCCGCGCTGAGTATCGCCGCGACGCCCGGCGGCACCTATCTCTATGCCGCGAACGGCGGTTATCCGGGCGACCAGGGCGACTACCAGGGACACGTCACGACGATCAACCTCGCCACCGGCGCGCAGCGTATCTTCAACACGCTCTGTAGCAACCAAACCGTCCATTTCGTGCAGACACCCCGCACGCCGGACTGCACGGGCCAGACGCAATCGGCGGTCTGGGCGCGGCCCGGCGTCGTCTACGACCCGGATACCGGCCATATCTATCTCTCTACCGGCAATGGCACATTCAACGCCGCGCAGCATCATTGGGGGGATAGTGTGCTCGCACTCAACCCGGACGGGACGGGCAACGCAAGCGGCGATCCCATTGACTCCTATACGCCGGCGGACTTCCAGCACCTTCAAAATACTGACCTCGACCTCGGCAGCACCGCGCCCGCGATTCTGCCGACGCCGCCGGGGTGCGCCGTGCCGCATCTCGCCGTGCAGGGCGGCAAGGATGGCCGCCTCCGGTTGCTCAACTTGGATAACCTGAGCGGCGCGGCGGGGCCGGGGCATCTCGGCGGGGAGGTGCCCGGTTCGGTCGTCTTCGTGCCGGGCGCGTCCGCCGAGGGGCAGGGGTTGATGTTTTCCACGCCTGCGGTCTGGGTCAACGCGGGCGTGACGTGGGTCTTCATCAGCACGACGAGCGGTGAGGCGGGCTTGCGACTCACCTGCCAGAGTGGCGATCAGCCGAGCCTGCAACCAATCTGGCAGCACACGGGGAGCGCGAACTACAGCGCGTCGTCGCCGCTGGTCGCGGACGGCGCGCTCTATGCCACCATCAATACCGGCGTGCTCTCCGCATTCGACCCGACGACCGGGAACGCGCTCTGGACAGCGAATGTCGGCGGTATCCACTGGGAAAGCCCGCTCGTCGCCAATGGCGTCCTCTATATGGCGGATCAGAACGCGCACCTGACCGCCTTCGCCCTCCCCGGCATCGCGCAAGTCGCCCCGCACACGGGATTGCCGACGGGCGGCACGGTCGTCACGATCACCGGTAACGGCTTCGTCGCGGGCGCGACCGTCCACTTCGGTGGGAGCGCCGCCACGAATGTGACCGTTGTGAACAGCACGACGATCACCGCGACCACGCCCGTCCATGCGCTCGGCGCGGTCACTATCACGGTGACGAACCCGGATGCCACAGTCGCCACGCTGACGAACGGCTTCATCTTCGCGCCGGATGCCGCCCCCGCCGCACGCTCCGGCCCCCATCTCTCCGGCACGCCCGACCTGCCGCCGGGCCGCTCCATCGGCATCCAGCCCGGCCCCTTACCGCCCGCCCCCGCGCCTCCCGGTCGATAGCGATTCACAAACGAGCAGGCATTTTACGTTCGATTTGCCCCCACCCCCTCCCCTCCGCCCGCCGTGCGGGGGAGGGGTGACTCGCTGCAATGCTTCGAGCAATGCAATCAGCAATGGCACGGTCGATAGATTGAACTCCCCTCCCCCGCACGGCGGGCGGAGGGGCAGGGGGTGGGGCGTCCTACCTGTTCTTCGGAGCACTGTACGTGCGGATGGCGCGTGCCCGAAGGGACAGGGGAAATCCTTGCCGAACGTCCGGCGCGCAATGCGCTCGCGCCCCCGATGATAGAGGCACGGAACTGAACGTTCCGCGCGAACGTTGTGTAGGGCGAACGGGTAGTATGGGTGCGGGCGCGCCGGGGAGCAGAGAAACGCGATGAACGAGCCGACCAACACACACCGCCACGGCATCCGGCGCAATGTCTGGGTCAACACGGCCGTCGTCCTCGTGCTCCTGGGCGGCGCGCTGCTCGGCATCACGCAGATGTTCATCCTGCTGGCAATCTACGCCCTCGTGATCGCCCCCACATAAAGAGCACCTACAAGACGGCGGTCACCGTCTCTATCAGGGCAGCGGCGCGGTCGAGCGATGCATCAAGATACACTTCGGCATCGCCGCCATATCTGCCCGCCTCAGTATCGAGTTTGTCGAGCAGGTAATGAGCGGCGATCACGTCACGAGCCGAGGGTGTTGATCGCCCGCGAGACGAGCACGGCAACGACGACAATCGAGATCAGCGACTGCACCATCATCAGCACCTTCGCGGGCCGCGAGAGGATCAGCACATCGGTCGGGCTGAAGGCCGCGCTCGTGTTGAAGGCGAGGAAGAGGTAGTCGAGGAAGGTCGGCGCCCATTCGTGGTCGATGTCGTTCACCGTCAACTGCGGGAAGAGGAAATCGGTACTGACGTACTGCCGTTTGTGACGACGGTGCGGGCCGCCCCCGTCCAGTTCCCAATACCAGAGGGCGAAGACGAGGAGGTTCGCCGTCCAGATCAACGCGCCATCGCGCAGGAGATGGGTGGCGGGTGTCTTACCGCTCGGGAGGCGGGCGATCAACAAGACCGCGCTCGCGATGATGGCGGCGGTCACCAGACCCATTATGGCAAAGGAAAAGATGCGGGTGAGGCGGAAGTTGCCCCGATAGCGGGTCCAGTTCAGCGGGATGAGCAGGACAACGATCAGGGAGAGCATGAGCCAGCGAGGACCGAGACGGATGGTGTCGGGCATCAGGGCGTAGGTGACCCCGATGGCAAGGACAGCGATGACAGCCTCCCAGCGAGGCGCGTACCGCCAGTGGCTTCGGTCGTGCGCGAGGGATTGCATCGGTTTCCTCCGTCTTCATCGGGCGCCGTCCTGTACGTACGGATGTAGCATCCCATGGTCAACCATAGAGCGCAACAGGCCGGCGGTTGCGTCAACGAAGCGGGCGGCGGCAAACTCCTTGCGTGCGAGTATGATAGGAAGGGGCATGCAGCGTTACGGGGGAGCAGACAGGCACTAATGGCAGTAATCGTGACATTGATCGCGCGCACCTTCAACGAGAGCACGCAGGCCCTCCTGCGGTCGCACGCGCTGGCGGTGATCGTGGTGATTATCTTTTTCGAGGAACTCGGCGTGCCCAGCCCGATCCCCGGCGACCTGATGATGGTCTACGCAGGCGTCCGGGTGACGCAGGGGCATGACGCGCTCTGGGCCGTCCTGCTGCTGCAGGAACTGGCGACAGTGCTTGGGGCGAGTGGGCTCTTCTTCCTCAGCCGCCGGTACGGGCGACCGCTGGTCGAGCGGTACGGGCGGTTCATCCACCTCGGGCCGGAGACGCTGGCGCGCATGGAGGGGAGAATCCAGCGACGCGGCGGCTGGGCAATCGTGCTCGGGCGCATCCTGCCCGGCCTGCGCATCATCACGCCGATCGCGGCGGGCGTGCTCGGCATGCCGTTCAGTTCCTTCCTCCCCGCGCTCGCCCTCGGCGGATTCCTCTATATCCTCGGCTACACGCTGCTCGGCGTCTTCGTCGGCCCGGCCGCGCTCGCCCTCTACGATCGCATCTCCCTACCCGTCAGCGCGCTCGCGTCGCTCGCCGTGCTGGCCGCACTCTTCTTCGCGATGCGCCAGTTGCGGCGCGCTCCGCCCGCTTTCACGCAGGACCGCCACGGCGCGCTCGCCTCCTCGCTGATCGCGGGGGTATTGGCGGGCGTCGCCGGTCTGCTGGCGGCGAACAGCGTTAGCGAGTTCATCACCTTCGGGCGGCGACTGGCCGGCTACCAGCGCATCGCCGTCACGCGCGGGGTCGGCAGCGGGCTGCGCTTCGTGCTCGCGTGGCCCGCCTTCCTCGTCTGCGCGGCATTGCTGGGCTTGCTCGCCTATGTGATCGGCGTCGCGCGCCTCGCGCGCTGGCAAACAATTCTGCTCAGCGCGGGCGTGCCACTGATCGTCAGCCTGGCGGTGCTCTACCCGCTGACCGAGCAGCGGCATCTCGGCCTCTCCGAGTATCGCGAGCAGATTATCTTCGCGGTGGATGCGATGCGGTGGCTCGTCTACGGTCTGGCGCTCACGGCCTTCCTGCCGCTCCTGCCCCACCTGCGGCGGGCGGAGCCGGAGATGGCGAAGGCCGGCAGGGCGGACTCGACCGTAATCGCGCCACCGTCGCCGGGGCGAGATTGACACATTCGTGTCACACAGACAACCCAGGTGGTGTTTACATGCATGTACAGGCCAGACAGTGCCGCGGCGGATGAAGGGAAGTGTGGGAGACGTGCAGCAGGCGGCGATCGTTGAACGCCCGATGACGGGACAATTACCCCCATTCGATACCATCTTCCAGCGGTATTATGGCCGGGTCTTCGCCATTCTGACGCGGATTGTCGGGCCGGATGAGGCGGACGATCTCGCGCAGGAGACCTTCCTCCGCTTCCACGACCGCCCACCGCTGCGGCGCACGGACGAGGTGGAAGCGATCGGCGCGTGGCTCTACCG
>JBPCMC010000089.1:0-9444 GCA_051002645.1 Thermomicrobiales bacterium | reverse complement strand
CTCCCCAGCCTATAGACACTCGGAGCGATCCGTCGAAGCATTGGTATCGCAGCGGAGGGCGGTTCGAGCACCGCCCCTACGCATATGCGGCGGCGACGAGGCAGACTCCTGTAAACCGCTCCAGTTTACCCCAAAAAGACTCGCACGACGATGTCCGTGAGGGTGTGGTTGTTGCGGTCGGTGATGTCGTCCGCGCTGGCGGCGACGCAGATGACGAGGTCCATCTCGGCGCGGAAGAGGATGCTGTCATCCCGCTCGGAGAGCGGCGGGCGCAACTCCCACCCGCCGCGCTCCTTGAAGCCGACGTGCTGGAAGAGATTGACGGGGTCGGGCACCCGGTCGTAGCCGACATCGTACTTCTGCAAGGCAATGGCGAGCGCGTCCCGCGTCGTCTGATGCGAGGCGCTGATGCCGCGCGTCGCATAGAAACGCGCGTCGTCCACCGGTAGGAGCAGATCGTGCCGCCCGACGCTGTCCTGCACGACCGCCAGCATCGGGTTGCCGAAGTTGGAGTAGAGCGTCTGCCCCTGCTGCAACATAATGCTGCCGGTATGGACAATTGTCTGGCCGGTGGAGAGATATTCCTCCATATAGCCCTGCTTGAAGGCGCAGTAATGCGCGACCTGCCCGCCCGACGAGTCCGTCACCTGGATGTATTGCCCCTGCCCCACCTCCGTCGTGTCCGCCTCGCCGGGGTGGACGGTCAGGTAGGCGCGCGGGGCCTGCCCGGGGAAATCGGGGATCGTGGTCGTGCTCATCGGCGGGGGCCGTCCTTTCGGTTGCGGGCGATCAGGGCGAGCATCTCATAGATGACATTCGCGGCGAGCATCGCCGTCGTCTGCGTCGGATCGAAGGCGGGCAGCACCTCGACGCAATCCGCCGCGACGATCTCCAGTCCCACCAGACCGCGCACCGCCAGCAGCGCCTCCCACGCGGTCGGCCCGCCGACTTCGGGCGTGCCGGTGCCCGGCGCGTAGGTCGGGTCGACGAAATCAATGTCGTAGGTCAGGAAGACCGGGCCGCTGCCGACGACCTCGTGGATGGCGGCGTGCGTCGCCTCCCACCCCCGACGGCGCACCTCCTCCATCGGCCAGAGCGTGAAGCCCATATCGCGCGCGTCCTGGTAATCGGAGGGGCCGTAGAGCGAGCCGCGCATCCCCGCCTGGAAGGAGCGATGCGGGTCGATCAATCCCTCCTCGGCGGCGCGACGGAAGGGCGTGCCGTGGTTGTACTTGCGGCCGAAATACTCGTCCCAGGTGTCGCCGTGCGAGTCGAACTGCACGAGCGCGACCGGGCCATGTTTCGCCGCCACCGCCCGCAGTTCCGCGAGCGTGATCGAATGGTCACCGCCGATGCCGATCGGGATCGCCCCCGCCGCGAGGATCGGCGCGATGCCCGCCGTGATGCGCGCATAGGCGTCCTCGATGTAGCCCGGCACGACCGACGTGTCGCCGTAATCGACGCAGGAGAGTTCCTCGAAGACCATCACATCGACCGATGGGTGATATGGCCGCAGGAGGACCGATGCGTCCCGCACGGCGGCGGGGCCGAAGCGCGCGCCGACGCGATAGGTCGTCGCCGTATCGAAGGGGATGCCGACTACCGCCGCATCGACGCCATCGAGGTCGGTGATGTGCGGCAGGCGCGCGAAGGTGCGAATCCCGCCGAAACGCGGCGACTGCTGCGCGTCGCTCGGACGATAATGCGGCACGGTTTCCACCCCCTCACGTCAACCCGGCAACGGCCACCATTGCCGCCGATTGTGGGCACGTATGTAGGGAGTGTCAAGGGAAGCGGCAGGGATGCATGAAGGCGGCAATGACGCGCAGGCCCAACACTAAGTTCATTTCAGGGCAAGCCTCGCGTCGAGGTCGAGGATGACGTGCCTGACTGCCCGGTGATGGTGGTGATTGTTCCGTGATACGCGGGTGATGTGATACGCGGGTACCTGTCAGTCGTGGCTATAAGAGAGGCTTCCCGAAGGGAATTCCGGTCATGCCCGAGTGGATACGGAACCAGCGGAAGCCCGCCAGTCGATGGCTGCAGACGCAAACACCGCAGCAACCTGAGGAGGCCGCACGCGCCGCATCGCGGCCCGGACAGGGCGCCGCCGATGCCGGGGGCGCGCGCCAAAATCGCCTTGGCTTCGACTTCGGTTCGCTCTCGATACATCCTCCAGCGCGTAGTCAGGTTGTGCAGCGGCAATTGTCTGATCCCGTGGGACCTGCAGGCGGGCAAGTAGGCCCACAGATCGAGCAGCAGATCGAGGAACAGCGCGGCGAGGGCCAACCGTTGGAGAGCAGTACGGCCAGCCGGTTGGCGCCTCGCGTCGGCTTCGATTTGGGCACGATCAAAATCCATGCAGACGGCGAGGCCGACGGGCTGAGTCGGAGCATTGGCGCCCTCGCCTTCACTACCAGCCGGGACATCTTCTTTCGGCAAGGTATGTACCGGCCTGGCACAGGATTTGGGGATCATCTCCTCGCGCACGAACTGACCCACGTCGCTCAGCAACAACCGATGCGCGGCGACGGTCCGCTCACGGTGGGGCCAGCGAACGATCATCACGAAGCCGCCGCCGAGGCGACTGCAGATCACATCGTTAGCGGACGTGGAAGCACGCAGTATGCGACGGCGCAGCCAACCGCCTCGATCCAGCGCTATCAGGCGGGGGAGCGGGGGCATGGTGGCATCGAGGACGAAGCGTTGGGGAAGGGGCCGGGAGGCGCGGGGTTCGATGACGTTGGCGCGGTCTATCTGGGCAACTGGATGCGCGACTTCTCGCAGACCAACCCCGGCCCCTCGTCGAAGTTCTATCCCCTCGTCGTCAATCTGCTCAACATCCTCTTCTGGGGCGAGTTCAACCGCCCGCTCGATGCAAGCCAACTGGGTGGCTATCTGCCCTCCGAACACCTGGACAACCCCATGGGCGGCAAATCCCCGGAGGACGCCACGGCGACGCAGAAAGAGCGCGACGCCACTTACGATTCGCTCTCTGACGAGCAGAAGGCGGAACTCAAGCAGGAGAGCGATCCGGCCTATAAGGCCAAGATCGAGGCGGCGAGCAAGGCGAGCGGACTGCCGGATTACATCGAGCGCGGCAAGCAGCATTCCAAGACGATGTTCGAGAAATCCATCAATGACAAGGATCCGGCACAGCAGCAGATGGACTTAGGCAATGGGTTGCACGGCGTCGAGGATTACTTCTCCCACTCCAATTTCACCGAAGTGGCGCTCGCGACTCTCGCCAAGAGCGGCAACGTCGCTGCGGGCGCGGTCCTGGATAAGGCGAAAAAGGAGAGCGACGGCTTCGGGGCATCTGACGCCGCGAAGGTGGGCAACGATCCGCTCGGACGGGGCGCGGGAATCATTACGGGGACCTACGGCCCGCAGGCGCACGCCAATCAGATCGTGTCGCTCGTCGAGCAGTTGAAGTCCGAGGTGCTCACGGGCGGACTGCGCAAAGCATTCATCATCGGATCGGCACGCCTCGCGGGGAAAAAAATCGGTGACGAGGGGAAAACGCTGCTGGGCGGAGCCGGCAATGTTGTCGGCACGGGCATCGGTGCGGTCGCCGGTGGGGTCGGAGGCGCGGCCAGTGGCGTTGCAAGCGGCGTGGCGAAAGGCTATGACGAAGGTCATGGCGTCCTCGGCACGATTGCGAGCGTGGTTGCCGAGGGGGTATCGGGCGCGGTACACGGCTTGGTCTCCGGCGGGTCGCAGGGTGCGGCGGCGGGTGGCGCCGAGGGGAAGAAGCTCGGTGGCGAAGTGGGCGAAGGGGCCGGCACTATTGGCGGTGAGGTGCTCGGTGGCGCGGAAGCAATCGACCGTCTCGGGGCTGCATCGCCGCTCTTCGCCGCGCTCGATGTCGCGATCAAGCTCGAGCTCGATGAAAAGATCAGCGATGCGGAGAGCAAAAAGTCCGCCGCGCTCGCGCCCCAGGACCCGACCCACACATTCAAGGATCCGACCCACTCGCAGATGGCGAAGGATGCACCGGAGCACGCCGTGTTCGCCACATCGCGCGCCCTCGCCGTGGAAGCGGACAAGCACATCGGGGCGGCGATGCGCGATGCCTGGGCAAATGCGGACAAACCGGCGGCAATCGCATCGGTTCTGCCGTTGGTCGATAAATTTGTCAGCTACCCGACGAGTGATCCGTGGTGGCAGCCGACGCTCGAAGCCGAACTGGCGAAAACGAAGTCGTGAGAACGACCGGCTACGATCCGAGGCACGCCCCTCAGGATCAGACCGCCTGCATGGCCCATGCTCATATGCTACGGACATCATCCTTCGCCGGTGTGCGGAGGACGCGGAGGGCATTCGCGGTGACGAGCAACGACGTGCCCATGTCCGCGAGCACCGCGAGCCAGAGATTCGTCACGCCCGCGAAGGTGAGGGCGAGGAAGATCGCTTTGACGACGAGCGCGACGGCGATGTTCTGCCGGATGATGCCGAGTGTCCGCCGGGCGAGACGGATGGCGTACGGCAAACGGCCGAGGTCATCCCCCATCAGCGCGACATCCGCCGCCTCAATTGCCACGTCCGTCCCCGCCGCGCCCATCGCCACCCCGACCGAGGCGGAGGCGAGCGCGGGCGCGTCGTTGATGCCGTCTCCGATCATCGCGACCGGCCCGTCCGCCGTCAGGGCGCGGATCGCCGCCGCCTTATCGGTAGGCAGCAAGTCGGCCCGGACTTCTGTCACATTCGTCGCGGCGGCGACCTGCGCGGCGGTGCGTGCATTGTCGCCCGTCAGCATCACCACCCGGTCAACCAGCGTGCGGAGCGCGCCGACCGCCCGCGCACTCTCCGGCCGGATCGCGTCACGCAGCGTCAGCAGGCCGATCATCCGGCCCGCCCGCTCGACGCAGATGACGGCATTCCCTTCCGCCAGATATGCCTCATGCCCCGCCACATCCCAGAGGCCGCGCTCGGTGAACCAGCGAACGCTGCCGACGCTCGCCGCGACGCCATCCACGACGCCGCTGCCACCAAGCCCCGGCACCGCGCGGTAGTCGGTGATCGGTGGAGATTGAAGCGCACGGTCGTGGCTATATGACACCACGGCGCGGGCCAGCGGATGCTCACTCTGCCGCTCCAACGCGGTCGCGACGCCGAGCACGTCGGTCTCCGTCGCGCCGTCGCAGGTGTGGACGGCGACGACAGCCGGGCGACCGGCGGTCAGTGTGCCCGTCTTGTCGAAGGCGACGACGCGCACTGCCGCCAGTGCTTCGAGCGCGGCCCCGCCCTTGAAGAGCACGCCGCGCCGGGAGGCCGCGCCGATCGCCGCGACGAGCGCGACCGGCGTGGAGATGACGAGCGCGCACGGGCAGGCGATGACGAGCAGGACGAGCGCCTTGTAGACCCATCCGCCCCAATCGCCAACGATGAGGGGCGGCACGACCGCGACGAGCAGCGCGCCGAGGATGACGAGCGGCGTATAGACGGCAGCGAAACGATCCACGAACGCCTGCGCGGGCGCTTTCGACGCCTGCGCCTCCTCGACGAGCGCGATGATACGGGCGAGCGTCGTGTCGTGCGCGGGCTTCGTGGCGTACACATCGAGCGTCCCCTCACCGTTGACGCTCCCGGCAAAGACGGCGATGCCCGGTTGTACCTCGACGGGGATCGACTCGCCGGTAATCGGCGCTTGATCGATCGCCGACTGCCCGGCAGCCACCACGCCATCCACCGGCAACCGCTCGCCGGGCCGAACCCGGACGAGATCGCCGACACGCACGGCGGCGACGCTCACGCGATGCTCGTGGTCGTCGTGCAGCACGCTCGCCTCGGCAGGCGCGAGGGCGAGCAACCCTCCAATCGCCCGGCGCGTCCGCTCGACGGTCATCGCTTGCAGCATCGTGCCGATGCCGAAGAGGATGAGCACGGACGCGCCCTCATCCCACTGGCCGATAGCGACCGCACCGACCGACGCGACCGTCATCAGCAGATTCATGTCCGCCCGCCGCGCCCGGAGCGCGAACCAGCCCGCCCGCGCAATCGGGTAGCCGCCGAGTAGCATCGCCGCGATAAAGGGCGCCGCGCTGACGGCGCGCGGCAACCCCGCATGTTCGAGGATGAATCCGGCGAGCCAGAGCAGGGCCGCCCCGGTCAGTTCGAGCACCCGCCGCTGCCGCCACCAGGACGATGCTGCCTCTCGCGCGACCGGCGTGCCCCGCAGTGTCGCGCCGTAGCCCGCCTCGCTCACGGCATGCATGATCGTCTCCGGCGTCACCTCCGTCGGGTCGGCGGTGACGGCGAGGGTGCCGACCGCGAAATTCACCCGCGCGTCTCGCACGCCGGGGAGCCGGGCGACACCCGCCTGCACCGTCTGCGCGCAGTCGCCGCAATCCATCCCGGTCACGTCGAATGTCCATGCGGTCTCGGTTGCCGCAGTAGACGGTTGCACGGAGGCAACGCCATAGCCGAGCGCGGCGATCCGGCGCGTGAATATCTCGGGCGCGATCTGTGCCGGGTCGTACGTCACGTCCGCCGTGCCGCACACGAAGTTGACCGCCGTATTCGTCACACCCGGCAGCGTGCGCAGTGACTGCTCGACCGTCTTGGCGCAGTCGCCGCAATCCATCCCCGTCACCTGCAATTGGCAGGAGACCTCTTCCGTCGCCGCGTTCATGCGCTCTGCTCCACTTCTCGGCGCTCCGACGATCTGCTGCGGTGACCGATGTGCTCCGCGCCGATGGCGAGCAGGGCGCGCACATGGTCGTCATCCAGCGCGTACCAGACCAATTTGCCCTCGCGCCGCGCCCGCACGAGGCCGAGCGCGCGCAAGAGCCGCAACTGATGCGAGACGGCGGACTGCGTCATGCCGAGCACCGCCGCGAGGTCGCAGACGCAGAGCGCTCCGGCGGCCAGCGCGATGAGTAGCCGCACCCGCGTCGGATCGCCGAGCGCGCCGAAGAGGGCGGCGAGATCGCCCGCCTCGTCCGCATCCGGCAGGGCCGCCCGCGCCCGTTGGACCCCCTCCGGATGGACGTGATCGATGTCGCAGGTATCGAGTTCGGGCATCGTGGTCAGTGATCGCATAGCATCCTCAGCCAGTACGTATGAACGAATGCTCATATGTTCGCATGTTTGTGAGTGGAAGTCAAGCCAGCCGTGGCACGAAATGTGACTGATTCTTAACAAATTCGGTGCGAATCCGCGCAAATCGCGCCGAAAGTGCAACCCCGGCGCGATTCGCGCGTATATGCAAACCGTTGGGATGGGCCACGAGAGATTCATCCCGCATCCGGTAGGAGGAACGATGTCGCTACAATCGCCCGTGTCGTTGTTGACGCACGAGGGACGCAATAAACAAATCGAAGATGGCATGTACGCCAACTACCTCACCTACTTCCGCAAGGCGGAGGATACGCGGCGTTGGAAATTGCACAAAGACATCCCGTGGGAGCTCTGCAAGCCGGATGTGCCGGAAGACGTGGCGATCATGGTCGAGGGGTTCTTCGCTGTCGAGAGTTACCTGCCTGATTTCGTCACCGAGGCGATGGCGATGGTCCGCCGCTCGCGCGGGCGGGCATGGTTCCAGGCGAACTGGGGCTATGAGGAGTCAAAGCACGCGATGGCGTGGGAGACGTGGCTCGTCACCTCCAAGAAGCGCACGCAGGCGCAGATGGACGAGTACGTCGATTACCTCTCCGAGAAGAAATGGACGCTCCCCTACGACACGCCGCGCCGCATGATCATCTATCAGATGATCCAGGAGCGCGCCACCTACCTCAACTACCACAACCTTGCCGCCCGTGCGGACCTGGAGGGCGACAAGGCGCTCTCCACCGCCCTGCGCATCATCGCCGTGGACGAGATCGCGCATCACGGCTTCTTCTACAAGGGCGTGCAACTCTACCTGACCTACGACACCGCCGAGACGCTGGACGACATTGCCCATGTCCTCAAGAGCTTCGCCATGCCGGCGCGCAACTTCCTCTGGAACTGGAACGAGTTCGAGGATGTCGTCGCGAAGGCCGGCATCTACGGCCCGCGCGAGCACATCCGCGACGTCCAGAACCCGATTTTGAATGCCCTGGGCTACGACAACCGCCGCGATCTGGAGCGCGCCGCCCTCCGCATGCGCATCGCCCCGGAGAACATCGGCCCGCAGGACATCCCCGCCTGGGTCAAAGAAGCCGCCGACCGCCCCGCCGATGCCCTTGTCGCCTATGCCGGGGATTAGGATCGAGGACTGAGGGCTGAGTGGTAGCGCCGGGTGCCCTCTGGGCAGATTCCAGCCTGCGTTCCTCATTGAGAGGTCGCCTATTGCTTGCCTGCGGCTGCTACCGTCGTTATCGCCGCCGCCAGTCCGTCGAATGGTGTCTTGACCGGGTTCAGACGCAGCAGCGTCGATAGTCCCATCGTTTTCTGAGTCGGCACTTTCTCGTTAAGTACAGACGTGAGAAGCACGTAGAAGTCCCACTGCTCCATATTCAGTGGATCGAGGGTTCGTTTGTCCTGGTGTTTCAATACACAGAAGACGTAGATATCCGCCTGTCGTCGCTGCTCAGTCTCAGATATGTCCGTGCTGGCATCCCAGCCAAATGTTTGTCCGATTTGGAACAAGATAGTCGAGAGTTGCTTCTGACGCCACGTTTGCAGATAGGCGGCCGACTTAACCTCGATCTTGAGTCCATCGGCGGTCTCCAGGTCAAAAGCGTTCCATTCCACGCGGGGAGTATCTGTAAGGCCGAGAGCCAGCGCCACGAGATATTCTGCGAGAACGCCGCGCATCGCGTTATTCGTCAGGTCAGAACAAGACCATTGCCAGAAGTCCAGCAACTGATGGGAAAGTTGAAGGCCACCCTCGTGGAACATCTCTGTTCCGGATTTTCGCTGTACTTGGAGTGCGGCAAGCTGATACTCGTCCATTCATTGCCCTCCCTTTATTCTCGACGCTGTTCGTATATACTCCCTTATGGTCAATTAGCGCAACGAGCGAATACGAGGGAAAGATGACGGGAACCAACTCATTGACGGACGTTACAGAGCAAATTCGCCTTGCTGCTGAATATGATCGGAAGGGCGACCATGCTGCTGCTGAAGAAATATTGAGAAGCATTGACCGAGCGGTGCTCGAACGCGAGTACGAGGAGAGCGCGCAGCGTGTACCAAAGGAGATTCGCCCGGTTCGAACAATCAATGCTGCATCCCGAGCGGCTTCGAACGCCTCCGTCGAAAACCAGCTTGCGATGTTTGGCCGAGACCGGTTTATCTGTCGGTATTGCGGGAAGAAGACCATTTTCGTACCGACATTGCGTGCGCTCTCACTATTGCATCCAGATGCATTTCCGTATCACACCAATTGGGATTAGGACTTACGCAGTTGCAGGGAGGGTGTACCAGGGATGGGCGAGATAGGAACGTACGGCACGGCGAATGATCCCTTCCTTCGCCAGCTTCCAGCCGATCCCCGTCCGCACGCGGTGCCATTCC
>JBPCMC010000088.1:0-2822 GCA_051002645.1 Thermomicrobiales bacterium | reverse complement strand
ACGCGAGCACGGCACGGACGTACACCGACGTCTGCCTGCTGACGGCGAACGAGGAGATCGGCGCGGACGCATCGGACCTCTTCAATTACCTGACGGGCTACTCCGACCAGCGCGAGTACCGCAAACTCCTCGTCGGCCCGGTCAATCTGCGGCGGCGCATCTTCGAGTTGATCGAGCGCGAGACGGCGCTCGGCCCGAAGGGGCGGCTGATTTTCAAGATGAACAATCTCGTGGACGAGGAGATGATCGAGGCGCTCTACCGGGCCTCGCAGGCGGGCGTGAAGACCGACCTGATCTGCCGCACGATCTGCTGCCTCCGGCCGGGCGTGCCGGGCCTCTCCGAGAACATCCGGGTGATCAGCATCCTCGGCCGCTTCCTCGAACACAGCCGCATCTACCTCTTCGGCAACAATGGCGAGGAGGAGATCTACCTCGGCAGCGCGGACCTGATGACCCGCAACCTCGACCGGCGCGTCGAAGTGCTCTTCCCCATCGAGGATGCGGCGATTCGCGCGCACATTCGTGACGACATCCTCGAAACCTATCTGCGCGACACCGACAAAGCGCGCCAACTCGGCCCGGACGGACGCTACCGCCCCATGCCGCGACCCGAGGGCGAGCCGCCCTTCAATGCGCAGGAATGGCTCCTGAACACGACCACCGGCGCAACCCGATACTGATATAGTCGCGCGAAGCGAGCGACGATGCCTGCGTTGTTACCGCCTGCCGGGTGGCAGCGGCGCGGGCGTAGGCACGGGCGCGACAACTGCCGGATCGGGCGGGGCGAAGGGGCGCGGGACAGGGTTCGTTATGGGCGGCGTGGATGGGAGTGACGGGCCGGCGCGCGGCGCGGCGGTCGGAGGAGGTGCGACGGCGGCGGCGGCGTTGATCCGACCATACTGCCAGTTCGTGCCCGTCCCCGGAATGGCGTCCGCCGTCGCTTCGAGGCGATAGACGACGGCCTCCGCGCTCGTGCCCCAACTGGTCGCCCAGAGCAGCCCGACGAGTCCCGCGACATGCGGCGTCGCCATCGAGGTGCCGCTCTTCGTGCCATAGAGATTGCCGTTGTTCTCAAGGATATTCGGGTTGATCGAGGAGAGGATGGCCGAGCCGGGCGCGGCCACTGGGACCGCCGGACCGTAATTGGAGAAGTACGATTTCGCGTCCGCCGCGTCCGTGCTCGCCACCGCGACGGCGTGGGTGCAATCGGCGGGTTCGAATTGCTCGTTCGCGCCGTCGTTGCCCGCCGCCGCGACGATCACGACAGTGTGCGCCCAGGCGTAATCGACCGCGTCCTGCAGTGTCTGCTCGCACGCTACCTGCGCCCCGAGGCTGAGGTTGATGACGTTCGCGCCGTTATCGGCCGCCCACCGGATACCGTCGGCGATCCAGGTGATACTTCCCTGGCCCCCGAGCAGGTTGCCGAAACTGTCGTACTGCTCCTGCAACACCTTGCCGTTCAGCAGCGCGGTGTTGTAGCCGACCCCGGCGACGCCGATGCCGTTGTTCGTGTCCGCGCTGGCGATCCCGGCGACGTGCGTGCCGTGGTTGCAGCGATCATCCGTGCCACTCCCGTAGAGATTCCCGGTGAAGTCCTGCCGGGCGATAACCTTGCCCGCGAGATCGGGGTGCGCCTCATAGATGCCGCAGTCGAGGATGGCGATCTTCACCGTCGCGGAGCCTGGCGTGATGCTCCACGCGGCGGGTGCATGGATCATCGTCATGCCATACTGGCTGCCGAAGAGCGGATCGTTCGGCATGTCAGCGGTATGGAGGATGACGTCCGGCTCGGCATAGGCGACGCGAGGGTCAGCACGATAGGCCTGGATCGCGGCATCCAGCGACGGCGCGCCGGAGACATCGATGTATTGCGCGCTCGCATTGACCCGTTTGAGCGGGATCGGGCGCGGCGTCCCCTGCGCTTTCGCGACCTGCGCGTGTACCGCCGCCTTCTCCGCCTCGCTGATGCCGGGGCGAAAGCCGACGATGATGCGATCCGCGACCACATCACGCCCACCCACCTGGGTACGCCGGATCGGTTGCACCTGTATCGTCTGGTTGCCGCGCTGTACGGCCTGCGCGGGCTCCAGCGGAACCGTCGTATCGCGGCTCGGCGGCGCGGGGTTCGGTGTCGGTGTCCCCGCCGACGACGCGGCGCTGAGAGATGCGCCGCCGGTCAGCGAAATGACGCTACTTGCCGCCAGCACACCGGCCACCACGAGCCAGCGCGCCAGGATCGCGCGACGATTCCTCTTCACCCGCTGTCCCCACTTCCCATGTTCCCGCCCCATATCACCGGAGCGTTTCACCCCACTGTATTGGCTAACGATACCGCATCGCCGATCGTGACGATGGCACGCCCCCGTGCCAGCGAATCTTCTTAGGTGGCGTTATTCTGACCAATCAGGAAGGTAACGAGGACGAGAATCGTCGCGGCGGCGGAGACGAGGGTGAGATTGATCGCCTGCTCGCGTCCGCTGAACCGCTTGCGCACGTAGCCGTGCTCCATCCCGACCGGGATGAGGACGATCAAGGCGAAGATATAGTGGATCGCTACATTGCGATTGCCCCTCACCAGCAGGCCGATGCCGAGCAGGTATTGGATGAGGAGAAAGAGCGACGCGAGATAGGAGACGTATTTACCGGCCGCGATCGTCCGCCCGGCGATGCCGATCGCGTAGATGATCGTCGCCACCAGGAACAACACGAGCACAGCGGTGCCCACAAACATGTGAACATTACTCATCCGGCACTCCCTCCCATGCGAGTATCAACGGCGTACGCCATCGGACGCCACTCTGTCGGCGCTAGTGTAACACCGA